>JAICSR010000055.1 GCA_025936795.1 Ktedonobacterales bacterium
GGCGACCCTGCAGTTCGAGCGCTACCTGTTCCCGGCGCTGGGCCTGCTCTTCCTCGCCGCGCTCTACGATAGGCGCTACTGGCTGCCCTATGCTGCGGTCAGCGTCACCTTCATGGCGAACTTTGAGTCGGAACTGCTGGGCTGCGCCTGCGACCCCTTCAACGCGCGCGTGCCGCTGCACTGGCATCGGGTCATCGTGCTGCACCTCGATCCCTGGCAGGGCGGCATGATCAACTGCGTCGCGCTGCTGGTGAGCGTGATTTTCTTCCTCTGGCCCCGCAACAACACGAACGACACGAACGACACGAACGACACGAACGACACGAGCGACACGAGCGACACGAGCGACACGAGCGACACCCAGGGCGAGACCAGCGAGACCAGGCGCGTAGTCGGGCGCCAGCCCGCACGCGAGGGAGCGCCTGCGCCAGCGTTTGATCCCTCAGCGGCGGTTGGAATGGCGCAACCGCCACGAGCGCCGACGCAACTGGCGTTGGTGTCGACATCGCCGTTGCGCGCCTGCGATGATGTTGCTCAGCGGCGACGGAGGCGACGCGCTCGCGCTCCCACCACGGCGCAAACTGCTGCCACAACCTATCCACCGAGCAGTACAGGTCGTGGACTCCTCACGACGATACCTCCGGTTGGAGCGATGTTGAGGTCTTGGTACTCCCGCATCATCTCCCTGCTGGAGGCATCGCGCTTGTCCAGAATTCACGCTGGTAGTATGTTGAAGCGCAGATGGCGCGTATATCCCAATTATTCTAGGACTGTCGCCTGCTCGCTATCCGTGCGCTGACTCACGGTTGGTTCCTGCGGGAGCGATACTGGCAGCGATAAGTGGAAGCGCGAGCCTTTTCCTGGCAGAGACTCGACCGTCAGGTTCCCACCGTGTGCGATTGCGATCTGCCTGGCAAGGTAGAGGCCAAGCCCGAGACCAGCGGAGTTTGGGCCTGAGATGAAGCGATCAAAGAGGTGTGGCAGCGCGTCGAGGGCGATACCAGGCCCTTGATCACGTACCATGATGACGATGTGGTCTGCCCGATCGCTACCTCCTGATGCAGCCGCTCCCTCGATGTCAACACGAACGGGAGCCTGCTCAGGCGAATGTTGGAGCGCATTGGCCAGCAGGTTTTCGAGCGCCTGGCGTATGCGATCTGGATCCACAAGCGCTTCCACCTCATCAGGCGCTCGAACTTCGATGGGGTTCTGGGAAGTAGCAAGTGACTCGGCGGTCGCTCGCGCCAGGGCCACGACATCCACCACCTGCGGCCTCAGGACGAAAAGCCCTTGATCGAGTCGAGTGGCGTCAAGGACATTGCTAATCACCTGTGTCAGGCGATTCACCACCTGAGTAGCCGCCCTGGCGTCCACCATATCCGCCGGGCGCTCCTGTCGCTTTGCCCGAAGCTGAATGAGTTCCAGGCGCGTTTTGAGGGGAGTCAGGTAGTTGCGCAGGTCATGCGCTACGACTGCAATGAGTTCCTCGGCGCCACGGCGGCGACCCTCCTCAAGCGCTTCATGCGCGATATGCTCAACCAATTCCGCGCGGTGCGCCACGAGGCCTATCCAGCTTGAGATGGCCTCGAGAAAATGCAGATCCCGCTCGGTGAAGCGCTCTGGGGTGGCCGATACGACGACGAGGACGCCGCGCCCCTTGCCGTGTAGCGGAAGCGCGACCGCGAGTATGGAGCGCACCCCAAGGCCCTGGGTAATGCCAATGAGTTCGGCGGGATCTTGATCTGCATGCCCGGTCATGAAGGGCGCGCCGGTCTGGAAGACCGCGACGGTACGGCCACCATTGACGATGGGAAGCTTGTCCATGCCAGTGGCCTTTTGGAGCTGGCCCATCGGAGTATCACTTGTCCCGCGAGCCACCAGTGTAGAGGAGGTCGGTTCGAGCAAGAACACATCAACTTTGTCAGCTCCCATCGCTTCGGCCACGAGCTGCGTCACGTGGTCGAGCGCATCATGTAGGTTGGTCGCGTCGAGCGCCAGCAGCTGTTCGAGCGTACCCAGCAATCGCTCATCCGGGTAATCTCCTGCGCTCCGCTGTCCCATTTGGCCTCCCCTGCCGACGCTACCCACGGGCCTATCTCCTCAGGCGTCTCGTGATGCCGTTGAAAATCCACTCGCGCCGTTCCTGGCGTCCACGCCGGGCATCCACGCATTCTGGCGAACTGGCCTGGCTTGCTGTGCGACGGGTCGTGTTGAGGACAGCGTCAGGAGCGCCCCATCATGAGATTATGCGTGTAGGATGATGGGCGCATGAGGATGAGGGCGAACGCAGGCGTGTGGCCCTGGCAATGTATAACCCACGTGCAACACCGATGCTGTGAAATCTTCTGGCGGCTCAGCACGCCTCAGCGCGTATGGGGTAGCTCTAGCAACTTCCAGGCCACGCGAAGGAGAATAGCGTTGTACCCCTCCCCAAGGACGTGCGAATAGCTATCGAGCATCAAACTAACACCGCCCTGCCCAAGCGCTCGCTCACGGATTGATGTTGACGCATTGGAGCGGCAGGCTTGCGCGCTCTAGCAGTGGCGAACGTGGTTGCGCAGTAGGCTCACAGCGTCGAGCCAGGCGCAGCGCGTCAACGCCGCGCCGCAGCCCTTCATGCTACCAGGACTCCCGCCACGTGTGCGGCGATCACATGCAGCGGGGCGAAGGCCTATCCCGGCCGCTGGCCATAGGCGATGTAAAACGGAGCGACGCAACGCACACGCGGCGACTCCATCGCCCGCTGCGCCTCGGCGTACACGCGGTCGAACTCGGCGGACGTTGTCAGGCCCAACGCCTCCATCGGTCCCCGCAGGGCCTGCATCCCGTTGAGGATATCGGCGGCCATCAGCCTGCCAACCCGTCCGCCATGCGCGCCAATGGGCACATCGACACGGCGGATGGACACATTGACGAGTCCCTGCGCCTGCATCAGGCCCCCCACGCGCGACCCATCTGCGATGTCGATGTTCCGCCGCTGTAACATGGCGGCGACCCAGCCCATAATCCGATCAACTGCGGGGCCGCCCTGCTGATCCTCTACCACCTCGACGGACTCCACCCAGCCGCCGGGGCGCGTGACCCGGATCAGCTCATTGACCACAAATGGCCAGCGATCATGCGGCAGCGCCAGCACCAATAGGCGCATATGCACGAAGTCGAAGGTGGCGTCTGCAAAGGGGAGCTTGTCCAGGACGTTGCCCGGCACAAACGCATAATTGGGGGGGCGCTGTTCCTCCCCGCCAGCCTCCGCCTTCTGGTCGACCGGCGGAGGATTGATATCGAGGCCGATCACATTGGCCTTGGGAAAGAGGGGCGCCACTTCGCGCGCCCAGCGCCCCGTGCCTGTACCCACGTCCAGGATGGCGGCTGGGTTCTCCACGGGCGCTACGAAATTGCCCTTGAAGGCTTGACGCAGCACGTAGTGCTGGAAGTCGAGACGGTTCATCTCTTCGAGGTCACGCGGCAAGACGTATGGGATACCGCGGGCATGCGTGCGCCCACCCACCGTCCTGGTCATCGCCGCGATCCGGCCATTCTCCCCAGAGGAGAGCTGACTTGACTTGACCTGTTGGCGGTTGATGACCCAGAGCGTGGCGCCGCTGGCTAGGGCGAGGACCGCGACCACGCCGAAGTAAGGCGCGTCCTGGCGGAGCGCTACCGTCCCCACCGTGTACGCAAGCAGGCTCGCCACACCCAGGAGGATGCCCAGCGCCACCAGCCCTAGCCCGAATCCTTGTCGCATCGATCCCTCTTTCCTGCCTTGCTGCGCCCACCGGCTCCGCCTCGAACTGCTCCGCCTTGACGCTCCGGCGCTGGCGCTCTCATCTGACGGGGTCGCTGTCGTGGACCCCAACCAATCGAGTCTATGCTACAGCGCCCGTCAAGTAGACAGGACGCCTGCCGTGCCCGCTGGCTCTCCATTCACCTTCATGGGGTGGTGAGACCATCCGTCCACGAGGTGCGACGGGGCTGAGCGGCCTCACATCAGATAGAACGGCAGGCCGGGAAAGAACTGTTCCAGCACGTTCCAGCGCGTAATCCTCTGGCTGGAAGCGCGCCACCTGCACTGTGACGTTTTCGTTTGCTTCGTCATCGCGCGCCACCGCGCGCTGTCGCTGAATACGCTGCACAGTGGCCTGACGCTTGCCTGGTGTTTCGCCAGCGTCACTCCGCCGCCGACGCGCTCCACTCTGCAGCAGTCCAGCGCCGACCGTGCGCCCATGCCTTGCCGGGTCAGGATCAAACGACGCTCGCGCCACGCCTCGGTGGAGGCGCTCGATTCTCAGGCAAGAACCAGAACCTGAAGCGCCACTCGCTCGTAACCCATCAGGGTGAAACAACCTGTCGTGGAAGGAAAGCGTCATGTACCAACTGTACAAGATACCGCCGAGCGACGCTCCTGCTCCCGTATCCCGGCGCCAGGAAGGGTCAATTCGGGCGATCATCGTCGGCTTTGTTGTCGCGTGCCTGTGCGTCGTCGGTATCACTGGCGCGCTCGCGGCGACTGGCCTCCTGAAGAAGGCGCCTAGCTCGTCTGGCGCGCGCATGGAAACGCTCACTGCATCAGCTGGAGAGGCGTTAACTATCGACAACGTGACGGTCACACTGACCTCTGCCACAATCTTGACTGCTGTACAGTCTGCGAATCCGGTGCAAGTGACACCGTCTGGGGAACCGGGCCAAGTTGTACGAGGCGTCACGTTCTCGCTCCACTTTTCGAATCAGACCACGCACTTCCAAAGCGTTTCTATGGCACACTGGCAAGTGCTCGACGCTGCGGGCAATTCCTTCCCCATTATTTCAGGGGGTAATCTCCCAGTCGGCCTTGCGCCGAACGCGACACTCGATCGGCAATTCACCGCGCCAATGGGCGCTGGCGGCTACAGCCCCTATACACTGCTGACGGATGTCACGACACCAGATGGGAATACACTCGGATGGACGTTTACTGGTCAACACGTTCCCATGACGTAGAATGAAGTCGCATCCGCGCAGCGGGAACACGGCGCAGAGAACGTCCACGGGGGAGAGCCAGCATGGGTCGCCTGTATGATGCTCTGGTGATGTTCCTCCAGGAGGACAACTGGAAGTTTACGCCGATGGCCCAGGAAACCGCCGCGCTGATGACCTTCAATTGCGCGAACGCCTCGTATCTCTGCTATGCCCGCGTGCGCGAGGAGCAAGAGCAGGTGATATTCTACACGATCTACCCGCTACGTGCGCCCGCCGAGCGCCGCGCCGAGGTGGCGGAGTTCGTGGCGCGCGTCAACTATGGGCTGGCGCTGGGCAATCTGGAGGTGGATGTCGGTGATGGCGAGGTGCGCTTCAAGACCAGTGTGGATGTCAGCGTCGCGCTCTTCTCGCTGCCCCTGCTGCGCGCGCTGATGCAGACCTGCATCGCCACCGCCGACCGCTACTATCCCGGCTACACGGCGCTGCTCTACAGCGACATCACGCCAGCCGAGGCGGTCGCGCGCATCGAAGGCGCATGATGCCCCCGGACCGCCCAGCCGCGCAGGGCGCTACTTGCCGCCGAGGCGATCCCACAGACCCAGCCGCTTGAGTTCCTGGCTGGCCTCGAAGCCAAACACGGCGCGATCAATCCCCTTGCCCGAGCGGATCACCAGTCCGCGCAGCATCTCGATCAGCTCAGACTTGGTGGCGGGGTCGTCCTCGAAGGGGATATGCTGGGCGAGCCGCTCGATTGCCTGCTGGTCGAGCCAGCCCTGCGTGTCTCCCATCGCGTGTCATCCTCCTTCGCCACCTGCCCCATGCGCCAGGCCCACGGCAGCGTCGTCGCTCCTTCCGATGGTAACATGCCGCCGCCCATCCTTCAACGGCTGTCAGGCGCCGCGAACCCTCACCCCCTGCCCCTCTCCCACAGGGCGAGGGGAGCCGGAAAGCCGCTCTCCAGCCGAGTGGGCGCGCTTGCCCAATGCTCCTATGAATGGGGCGCTTTCTTGACCCTCTCTGAGGCGCTGTGTATGCTGCTCTGGTGGCTGGCGACAGGTGAGCGCCCGGGCGAGGCAGGGCGACTGCGCGCCACGATGCGACCAGGAGAGGTGTACGTCCATGGAATGCGACCAGTGTGGCGCGCCGCGACCCCGCATGGGGCCATGTCCTGAGTGTGGCGCGCCACCGCCACGTCTCGGCACGCGCGGCGCGGCTGGCGGATCGGGCGCGCGCGGGCGTTCGCAGCCCGGCGGCGGCTCCAGCGGCTCACGGCGCACTTCTGGAACAAACTGGGGCGGCGGTGGTGGCGGCGGTGGCGGCCTGCTCAGCCGCGACTCTGGCTCGCGCAGACGCGGGCAGGGCAGCGGCGATAGCTGGGACGACGAGTACGTCGAGTACGGCGCGCCTGCGCCCGGTCGCTCAGGTGGCGGGCGCTTCACCTCGGGCGAGTATGGCGGTGTAGACCCCTCACGCGCGCTCGTCCCGCAGTATGATGAGGTGATGCCGCCATCGGCTGAGGGCGGCCTGATGACCGGGCTGCCCGGCTTCCCGCAGACCGATGAGGAGGAGCGCGCGATCGGCCTGCGCCGCCCGGCGTACATCCCCGCGACCGAGCCGAGGCGCAAGAAGAAGCTCAGTTCCGGGCGTGTCCTTAGTGGCGTGCTGAGCATCCTGGTCGTCACCGTTGGCGTCTGTGGCGGCCTCGGCTTCCTCGGCCAGCAACGACTGAAGCAGGTGTTCAACGGCCCGCTGCGCAACTTTATCGCATCGCCCACAGTGGACCTCAGCCAGATTCCCGTGACACCCGTCTCAACACCAGGGCCAGCCGGGAAAATCGTCGTCTCGGCGGTCACAGCGCAGGCCAAAGACCCCAATAACAATCCGATCGACGTCACCTCGCAGTTCACGGTCAACTCGACGGTCTATGTCGTCGTGAAGATTCTCGGCGCCTCACAAACCACCTCGAATAAGCTCACCTGTCGCTGGTTCCTCAATGGCGTAGATTACAATCTGAAGCAAGATACCAGCACCACCATCGCGCCAAGCAAGGCCAGCGGGTACAACGGCTATTGTGGCTTGACGTACTACCAGACCGGCGTGGGGATGGTGAAGGTATACTGGAACAAGCCCGACTCCGATAGCGGAGATGCGCCGAACGATAAGTACCTGGCGCAGACGGTCAAGTTTGGTGTGTTTGCGAAGCTGCCCGGAACCGCGACACCCGCGGGCACGGTGAAGCCTGGGTCGCCAACGCCATCGCCAACCAAGAAGACGGGCAGCGTCGCTTTGCCGGTGGCCTGGCGCGCTGAGTCGGGAGCAAGCTGAGCGCGGAGGAACCTGTGGGACCATTCGATAACCGTCAACCGCTGCGCGGGCCGCTGGGCGCGCAGAACAGCGACGACTGGGACGACTGGGACCCTTCGCGTGCGCGCCTGGGCTACACCGGGCGCATGGGCGCGTTGCCGTGGATGGGGCCGGGCGCGCATGGCGCGATTGACCTGCCCGACCCCGCCATCACGCGCCAGCGCGGCGTCGGCGGCGAGCCGCTCAGCCCGCCTGCGCTGGCCCTCAGCGCCCGCGCCGAGACGGCAGACTACCTCACCGTCAGCTACGATGTGCGCGAGCCAGGCTTCGCCGAGGTCTACGACACGCTGATCGCGCCGCAATGGTCCGAGCCATTCGGGCGGCTGATGCTGAGCGCGTTTCTCACGCTGCCACGCGAGAGCGGCTGGCAGTGTCTCGATGTGGCCTGTGGCGCTGGCTATCCCACGCTCGAACTCGCGCGCTACATCGGCCAGGATTGCGACCTGGCAGGCATAGACATCTGGGAGGAGGCGATTGCGCTGGCGACGCGCAAGGCGCGCGACGCCTGGCTGCGCAACGTCACCTTCCTCGTCGCCGATGTGCTCGCCAGTGGGATGCCCGAAGATTCGTTCGACGCGATCACCTGCAACCTGGGGCTGACCAGCTTCGCCGACCGCGGCGGCGCGTTGGGCGCCATGTGGCGGCTGCTGCGTCAGCGCGGCCACCTCTTGCTGACGACCCCGCTGCAATCGGCCATGCGCGAGTTTCTCGACATCTACTATCTGACCCTGCGCGACCTCAAGCTGGGCGACTACCAGCGTGCGCTCGCCCAGCAGATCGCGCTGCGCCCGACCATCGCCGAGACACGGCGTCTGCTGGAGCGCGCGGGCTTTCAGATCACACGCGAAGTGACCGACACCTTCACGCTGCGCTTCCCCTCGACGCTGGCCTTCCTGCGGTCGCCGCTGATCCAGACGACCTTCCTGCTGAGTTGGCGCTCGATCATTCCTGACCTGACGATCCGGCGGCTCGTCTTTAATGAGGTGGAGCGGCGGTTGGAGGCGCGCAGGCTGGTCAACGGCGGCGAGTTGACGATGACGACGCCGATGCTCTGCCTGGTCGGCATGCGCATGTGATGCGCGGAGCGCCGCGAGTGAGATGGATTGCAATCGTCTGGCAAGTGAAGGGATAGCGCATTCGTGGGTAGCGCATCGCAGACCTGGTGGGTTCGCATCGCGGCGGGGCTGCTGCTGGTGGCGGCTCTTGGCGCCACGCTGAGCGCGTGCGCGCCGCAAAGCGCTCACTCCAGCGCGCAGGCCAATGCCGCGCGAGCGCTGGGGGCGTTTGGCGCGCTGCTCCCGCTCACGACGACGCCAACTAGCACGACGACCGTGACATCCACTCTGACGCCCAGTGTCACGCCGAGCGTGACACCCGTCACGCCCAGCATTGGCCCGGATGGCCCGCCAGCGCCGCCACCTGACATCGCGGCGACGGCGGTGGAACTCTACGACGCGACCTCCGGCAAGACACTCTACGCGCTCGCGCCAGATACCTCGCTGCCAATGGCCAGCACGACCAAAATCATGACGGCGGTGGTCGCGCTGACCTATGGCAAGCTCGACCAGCAGATCACCGTCGGGCCAGACACGGTCGCCATCGAGGATGGCGGCACGAGCGTGGCGGGCTTGCAGTTGGGCGAGAAGCTCAGCCTGCGTGAGCTGCTCTACTGCCTCATGCTGCCCTCCGGCGATGACGCCGCCATCGCCATCGCGGACGGAGTCGCTGGCTCGCAGGCGTCGTTCGTCGCGCTGATGAACCTGGAAGCGGGGCTGCTGGGCCTCTCGCACACGCACTACGCCAACCCGCATGGCCTCGATGCGCCCGACCACTTCACTTCGGTCAGCGACCTCGTGCGGCTCACACAGTATGCGATGAAGAGTCCCACCTTCGCGAAGATCGTCGCCACGCCCAGCATGACACTGCCCGCGACGGCGACCCATCACGAGTTCATCCTCGCCAATACCAATGAACTCTTGCAGACTGAGCCATTCGCCTATGGCGGCGCGATAGGCGTCAAGACCGGATTTACCGGGCCTGCGGGCTATTGCCTGGTCTTCATGGCGCAGCGCCCCAGCGGCGTCCTGATCGGCGCGGTACTGGGCGACGCGACCTACGATGGCCGCTTCACCGACGCCACGGCGCTGCTGAACTGGGCCTACGCCGCGCTCTCGCCCACCGCGACTCCCACGGCCACGCCATAAGCCCCCTCCCCTGGCCCCTCCCCCGCTGCGCGAGAGAGGGGAAGCCGGAAAAGCCCCTCTCCCGCGCAGCGGGGGAGGGGTTGGGGAGGGGGCCTTACGTCAGCACGAAGCGCAGCCGCTGGAAGTCTCGGCGCAGCGCGCGTACGTCGCGCCAGATGGCGTGGGGCGTGCGGCGATCTTGCAGGCGGCTGGCGACAAGTCCGGCGATGATGTGCATCTGGTCTGGCCCCATGCCCCAGCGTGTCACCTCCTGCACGCCAAAGCGCAGGCCGTTGTAGTCGCCGGGAATCTCCTCGCCTGGCAAGCCGATGCCGCTGGAGTGAATGGCGCAGCGCGCGAGTCGGCGCGCCGCGTGGTCGCCGCCCCCGAAAGGGCGCGCATCGAGCGCGACGTGATGGGTCGTCGTATAGCCGCGCTCGGCGGCGACGACCGGCAGCCCATACTCCGCCAGCGCCTCGGCCAGCGCCTTCCCGTTGGCCAGCATCGCCGCGACATACTCCTCGCCGTAGCGGCAGAAGCCTGCTAGCGAGACGCCCAGCGCCGCCACGCGCCCGTCGTCGAAGTTGGCGGTCAGGCCCGGGTAGGCGATGCGCTCGATGCGCTCGGCGATGGCGGCGTCGCTGGTGAGCAGCATCCCGCCAGACGGCCCACCGAGCGACTTGTAGGTGGAGAAGGTGACGACCTGCGCGCCTTCATCCAGCGGGCTCTGAAACGCAGCGCGGCCCTGCGTTGTGATCAGCGCGGAGACATGCGCCGCGTCATACATCAGAGTGGCGCCCACCTCATCGGCGATGGCCCGCGCCTCGCGCACAGGATAGGGGAAGAGCACGAGGCTGGCGCCCAGCAGGATGATGCGCGGGCGCTCGCGGCGCGCCACCTCGGCCAGTCCTGCCGTGTCCACCTCCATGCGCTCAGCGTCCCAGGGGATGTCTACGATGCGCAGGCCATACAGCCCTGCCGCGCCAGATTCGCGGTGGGTGGCGTGCCCGGCGGCGCTGGTCGGCAGCGCGAGCATCGTATCGCCGGGCTTGGCCAGCGCCATGAAGGCGTAGAGGTTGGCGAGCGAGCCACTGGCCACACGATACTCGACAAACGGCGCGCCGAAGACCTGGCGCGCGAACGTGAGGCAGCCCATCTCGATGGCCTCGGCGTCCTCCAGGCCTGTCTCATACTTCCCGCCAGGGTGGCCCAGGCTGGGGCGGCTGCTCAGGCTGCTGCCCAGCAGCGCGCGCGCTTTGGGGTCCATCACATTCGTTCCGGCATAGAGCACGACGGATTCTTCGTCGTAGCGCACATCGCTGCGGCGCGCATAGGCGGCGATCTGCTCAGTGGCTTGCTCAGGCGAGAGACTCTCGAACAGGTTAATCAGGCCCTCCGTGCGCGCCGCCTCAGGCTCCGTCAACCAGGGTCGTAGGTCGCGCTCTCTCATCGCCGATTCCCTCCATCCAGGCATGCCGCGTCGCCCGACGCTCCCACTCAGTCTACCATCATTGGAAAGCGCGCCACGAGTGAATGGGCCAGAATGCGGACCCGCGCGGGTGGGGCGTGTGGCAGCGTGAGCCGCCTTCAGGCGCGGGTTCACCCGCCAGCCCCTGTCGTAGTGGCAACGGAGCGTCGGTACTATGGCATACTGCATGCGGATTCAGCCCACTGCTAGACACCCTGTTCCCGCGACGCTGCGCCAAGGAGCTATACGGCGCTCAGATGGAGGTATGCGAGCATGGATTTCGAGGATTTTCTGGAGCCTGAGGTTGGCGTGGCTGCCGCTGTGGTCGCCGCCGTGGCGTCGCCACAGGTGCGGCGCGTTGTGCGCCGTGGCGCCGTGCTCGGCCTGGCGGGCGTGCTGATGGCGGGCGACGCAGTCACATCGTTCGCGCGCGGGTTGAGCCACGGCGCCCAGCAGGCGGCGCAGGCGACCAATGGCGCACACTCAGATAGTAGCGCAATGGACGGCTCTACGGTGGATGCGACCGAGGTCACTGAGCAACCGATGTATAGTGAAGGCGACGGAGCGTAGGTCACATGGCGGAAGACACACAGTCTACAAGCGACGCAGCGACCGATGCGGCGAGTGATGCGGCAGTGCGACGCGCCGACGATCTGTTCGATCAGGCGGGTCAGCGCCTCGGCTCGTTCGCGGCGCAGACTCGCATGCGTCTCCAGGCGCTCGCCGCACAGAGCGCGCAGGCCGCGCAGGGAGCCGCCAACCGCACGGCTCAGGCGATGAACCGCGCCACGACCGACGACGGCGCCCAGGCAGATCAGGCCGAGGGGAGCGCGTGGTCAGCCTCTGGCGCGGCGCCCGAACCGATGCAACGGGCTGAGGTGTTAGTGGATCAGGCGGGTCAGCGTCTGAGTGTACTCGGCCAGGCCACCAATCAGCGGTTGCAGGTACTCTTCGCGCACCTCAAGGAAGAGGGCGAAGATATCTGGGCGGAAGCGCAGAACATCCGGCGGCCAGACACGCGCATCCAGTAGCGCGCCCGCTAGCGCACCCGCTGGAATGGGGCACGGCGGCTGTTGGGTGAAGCCAGCCGCCGTGCAGGCGCGGCCTGCTTTCCTTCTCCAGCAGTTACCTTCATTGGGCAGGAGACGCCATGAGCGCAGCAGTCGAGGCTGAGCCACAAACGCCCGCAGTCGTCCACGCATTGCCGGGGCGTCTGCGGGTTCATTTGCCGCTGTGGACGGGCATGGAGCCGCGACGGCTCGCACAGCGTCTGCGCGCCCTGCAGGGCGTCCGTAAGGTGGAGACGAACACGCTGACACGCAATGCGCTGCTGCTGTTCGACCCGCACGCGACCTCGGAGAGGGACCTACTGGCGCAGATTGACGACCTCCAGCATGAGTTTGCGACGTACTCCGCGCACGAGCCAACCGCGCCCCCGGCGGCTGCCCACGGGCAGGGGCAGACGGTGCGTGCGCGCATCGCCGTGCGTGGGATGGACCGCGACCCGGCGGTCGCTCAGCGTACAGTCGAGCGGCTCCAGCAGACACCGGGCGTGCGTGCGAAGGCGAATCCGCTGACGGGGCGCGTGCTGGTGGAGTTTTCGCGCGATGTCAGCACGCTTGACGATCTGGTCGCGCAAGTCTCCGATGTCGAACTGCCCGATACGTTCGATGAAGATCGCCCCGCTGATCCACTTGACCCGAAGCCGATCATTCAGAGCGCCACCCGCACGATTGGCGCGACGCTGGGATTGGGGCTGATCGCGCTGCAACAGTTTTCCGGCGCGCAGCAGCCGCTGGTGGACCCGGCGCTTCCGGCGACGGTGAGCGGCGTACTCAGCATCCTGCGGGGCTTCCCGTTCATCCGCAATGGGCTGCGTAGACTGCTGGGCCGCGATGTCGCCGACATCCTGTTTGCGGCGCCGAATATCGCCTCGCTGGCGCTCTCGAACAGCCCGCTTGGTCTGAGCGTCACCGGGCTGGAGGCGCTGCGGCTGCTGACCGAGGCGCAGCCGCGACGTGAGGCCTGGCGGCGCTATGCTGATCGGCTCGCAGGCGCCACTGACACCACACCTGGCGCCATCATTCGGCTGACTGCTGGTGAGCGGGCGCCGCGCGCCGCCCACGTGATTGAAGGCGCTGGAACCGCGATGCAGCGCAGCGGCGCGCCGCTCTCGATTACCCCTGGTGGGCATGTTCCCGCTGGCGCGCGTCTGTATGGCGGGCCATTCGTCCTGGAGTTGCAGGCGGGCCCGGCCTTTACGCCGCAAAGTCGCCCGGCGCCGTTGCGCCCCACCTTCTATGATCGCTACACCCAGTGGCTCAGCCCCATCTCGGTCGGCTACGCGCTCATCACCGCGCTGACCACTTTCTCCATCAGCCGCACGTTCGCCGCGTTGCTGCTTGTAACCCCGCGCACGGCCCTGATTGGCCAGGAAGCGGCTGAGCTCGATGTGGAGGCCCGCGCGTTGCGCGCAGGTGTCACCATCGTCGGGACACGTCCAGAGCGCACGATTCAGCGCCCCGACCTGCTCCTGCTGGATGGCCCACGGCTCATCACAGCGGGCTATGAGGTCACGAACGTGCTGCCACTCGACCCAGCGATGGAGGCGCAAGACGCGCTTGCGCGCGCAAGTGGAGTCGCATCGGCGGCGCGCTCGCCCTGGGGTGGCGCATTCCGCGCCGCGCATGGCGCCACAGCGGAGCATGGACACTTCGACGGCCACACGGCGACAGCGGAGATGGATGGTGTACGCTATTCGCTCGGCCCGGTCAGCGATTGGAGCCAGGCGCCAGAGGCCGCTCCACTCCGGCAGCGCGGCGACCACGCGCTGGAACTGCGGCGCGAGGGCGAATCGAAGCCGCTGGCGTTCATCGCGCTCCGTCAGCGCATCGCGAGTGGCGTCAGCGAGCTGGTTGAGACCTGTCGGCGTGCACGCACGGAGTTGGTCTTGCTGCCTGGCGATGATGATCTGGTGGCGCGCGGCCTCGCGCGGCGCGCCGGGATCGCCGTCCTCGATCACGATGATGCGCTCCAGGCCATCCGCGCACGCCAGGCGCAGGGCGACTATGTCGCGTTCCTCTCGGATGGCGCGCATGCTGGAGCCGCCTTTGACGCCTGCGATCTGGCGATCGGCCTGACCGATGGCCGCACGCCGATGGTCGCGCGTGTGGACCTGCTCGTATTTGAGCTTGGCGCCGTCGCGGCGCTGGTGCGCGCTGGAGTCGCGCGCGATCAGGCGATACGCGACGCCGTGTGGTTCTCGCTGGCCTCCAATGTGTTCGGCGCGGTCTGGGGCTTCCAGGGGCAGCCAGGCATCGTGCGCGCCTCGCGGGGAGTCTACATCACGGCGCTGATGGCGCTGGGGGATGGCTGGCTGCGACTGCGTGGTGGCGCCCGCACGCAGTCGGCGCTCGCCTCGCTTGCCGATCCACGGCCAGAGCGTTGGGGCCAGCGCTCCATCGCCGACACGCTGGCGACGCTGGGTACGACCGAGCAAGGGTTGACCAGTGTGGAGGCGGCGCATCGGCGTCAGGCCGCCCTGCCCACCTTGCATCAGCATGGCGTCTTGAATGCGGTCACTGAGCAACTGCGCTCGCCCCTGACGATGATTCTGGGCGTTGGCGCTGGAATCTCGCTCATGCTCGGCGCGCCGGGCGATGTCGCCATCATCGGCGCAACCATCGCCGCCAACGTGGCGGTTGGCGTCTGGCAGGGGCGCAAGGCAAATCAGGTGACGACGGCGCTGGAGCGGTTGAACGCCGCGCATGCCCGCGTGCTGCGCGATGGCCAGCCCAGGCGCCTCGCGGCGGCGGAGATCGTCCCTGGCGACATTCTGCTGCTTGGCGCGGGTGATCGCGTCACAGCGGATGCGCGGCTGATCGAGGCGCAGACGCTGGAGGTGGATGAGGCGGCGCTGAC
>JAICSR010000375.1 GCA_025936795.1 Ktedonobacterales bacterium
GTGCGCCTGCCAGCCGGGTGGGATCGGCGCGTCGAATGGAAACTGGCTATCGTGATACCAAGTCCAACCATGTGGAAGCGTTGGAGACGCTGGTTTGCCAAGCATGAGTGGACCAATGACGACCTGACAGCCAGGCAATGCGAGCAAAGCGAGCAGCAGGACGACGAGAACGCTCTGTGGCGACTGCCATGACTTCGACACAAGTCGCTTTTGCAGATTCACAGGACAACCTCCATAACGCCAATTGACGCCAGACTTCGGGATAGAGGCCATGTCACGCCTTCGGCTGAGCAATGCGCCGCAAGAGTGATATGAAGCGAACAGGACGCAGACCTGATATGGTTTCCATATCTGGCAATTCGCTTCTGTTGAGGATGCTCGTCGTCCGTGAACACTTGCAGATTCCTCCATATCTGCGCTTCCAGTGCGTCTACAGCGGTACGCATTGAGTTCCTTTATACGCCGCCTGGCAGTAATGGTATCTGCTCCGTGATACATCGTCAAGCTTGCTTTTGGAAGGCGCGGCGGATGGGCAATCCAGTGATGCTGTTCACCCGGTATAGATCATAGAGGCTGAGGCGCTGACCCTCCACATCCTTGCTTTTCCCGCCGTTCGCCCTCAAGGATGGAGCGCGAGCAGTGGGCGCCGCTTGACGGCTGGCCGCTGGCGCCAGTAGCATGAGGGTAGCAGGAGCCAGGAGGAGGCGCCCAGCATGAGCCAGCCGAGCCAGCCGAGTCAGCCGCCGCCACTCAGCCTGCTGCGCCTGCGCGAAGCCGACATCGTGCGGCTCTGCGGGTTGAGCGCAGCGGCGCTGGGCATGGACCTGCTGACCCGTCGCGCATTGACGCAGCCGCGCCGCGAGGGCGCCCGACTCAGCGCCACAAGCGCGGCGGCGGCTGGCAGCGCCGATGACGCGCCCATCGAGGCCTGGGCCGAGCTGACGGGCGAGGCGCCGACGATGGGGCTGCGCTGGGGCTGCGTGCGACACGCGGCGGCTGGCGAGGAACTGCGGGCTGGCTGCGAGCATATCGCGGCGCTGCTGACCGCGTGGGTACGCGCCCCTGCCGATTTCGTGACGCCGCTCACCGATGCGATAGAGCTAGTCCCAGCGCGAACTCTCCCTCTCAACGCGCTTCCCGATGCGGCGAAACTGGCCGCAGGTGATCCCCACAATCCCCACGATCTACGCGAGCGCACACCAGCGCAGCCGACCCAGCCACACCTGCTCATCGCGCCGCGTCAGCGTCGTTCGCAGACGCCATGGACGCTGGACGACGAGTTGCGCCGTCTGCCTGCGGGCGATGTCTGCGCCATCGCTCGGCGCGCGCTCGGCGCGGAGATGGATGAAGCGGAGGCGCGGGCAACGCTGGCGGTGGCGCTGCGTGATCGCGCATTGCTGCGGGCGCTGATGGGGCGGCTCGATCCGGAGGCCGCCGAGACGCTGGCGTGGCTGCGGCTGGCGGGCGGCGCGCTAACCTCCGCCGATGTGGATGCGCTGGCGGCGCGCGCGGGTCGGCCAGTCAGCGGGCTACGCGCCGCGCTGACCACGCTCGAACGCCACGGCCTCGTCTTCGCCGCGCTGCTCGGCCTCGCGCCAAATGCTTCATCGGCAGACAGGGCGACCAGCGCGGAGACGGGTGATGAGCCGGGCTGGCGACGACTGAAGGGCTGGCGCATCGCCCCCGAAACGCGCGACGCCCTGCCGCATACGTTGCCCATCGCGGCTTTCGCGCGCCCCACGCCAGAGCAGGCGAATCATGCGGGCCACGCGAGCCACGTGCGCGGCGATGAGCCATCCGCCACGCCACCAGCGCCGCACGTGACGATGCGTGCGCCACGGCTGCGTGTGGAGGCAGGCTCAGCGCGCACGCTGCTGCTGGCGTTGGCGCTGCTGGCGCGTGCGCCCGCGCCGCTTGGTCCGTTCGCACAGGCAGGTCGCGTCGGACATGGCGAGGCGTCATCGGGCGCATCTGAGCGTGAGCCGCTGGCGCGCGTGGAGCGGCGTGGGCGCGCGGGCGGCGCTGGCTCGGCGCTGATGCCCGAAGATCTGCCCGATGCGCAAGCGCACGAGCTTGCGCGCGGCGTGGGCGTGGATGCGGCGATTCTGCGGCTGGCGCGGCGCACGCTGCTCTGGGCGCGCGATCAGGAGGCGGCCCCGCCCGTGACCGATCTCGCGCGGACGCCCACGCCTGCCCGGCCGCATGCCTTTCGCTCTGGCTTTCGTGTCTGGCTCAGCGCACGTTCGCCTGCCGATCTGGTGGACCTGGAGCGCCTGACGAAGCGGGTGCGCCTGCGCTACGATCACACGCACGAGGCCTTCCGCCCCGCCGCGCTGGCGGAGGAAGCCGCCGCCGCACGCGCCTTCGTCGCGCATCTGCTGGGGCAGGCGCAGCCCGGCGTCTGGCGCCGCGTCGCCGATCTGCTCGACCTGATCTGGCGGGTCAATCCGCTGTTTTTGCGCGGGCGGCAGATGGCGTTCAGCGCGCCGGCCTGGCGCATCGAGCGGATCAGCGATGGGCGACCGCTGCGTCCGACTGTGCGCGCCGAGTGGGACGCGGCGGAGGGGGCGTACATCCAGGCGCTGCTGCTGGGGCCGCTGCGCTGGTGGGGCGCGCTCGACCTGGCGAGCGCCGACGACGCCACGCCCGCATGCTTCCGCCTGACACCGCTGGGGCAGTTTCTGCTGGGGCGCGCGGATGGCGAGGCGGCGGATCAGCGCGCGGATGGCGCCGAGGGTGAGCGGCGCGCGCTGGCGGCGCTGACCTTCGACTGGGGGCCGATGGCCACGCCCACACGCGAGGGCGCGCTGGCCGTGCAACCGCTGATGGCCTCGCCCGCGCTGCTCGATCTGCTGGAGCGCTGGGCGCAGCCGCCCACGCTGGCGGGCGGGCGGCTGATCTACAGCTTCGGCGTCGAGCAGGCCTGCGCCAACTTCGATCTTGGCCTGCGTCCAGAGGATGCGCTGGCGACGCTGCGGGCGTTGGGTCTGGCGCGGGCGGCGCAGACGCTGGCTCCCCGGCTGGAGGGCTGGCGCGCTGGCTACGGCGATGCGCGGCTGCGGATGGGCGTGACGTTGGTGGAGGGCCGCGACGAGGCGACGCTGCGTGAGGCGCTGGCGGCGCTGCCAGGGCTGGCTGAGCGGGCGCGCTGGCTCAGCGCGAGCCAGGTGGCGCTGGGACAGGCGGATGGCGCGACATTGCGCGCGGCGCTGGCGGGCAGGGGGTGGGAGCTATGAGCGCGATCACGGCGCCAGGGCTGCCTGAGGCGACCCGCTTGCAGCGCGACCTCTACCTCTACTGGTCGGCAGTAGCGCGGACTGGTGGCGCAGGGCTGACCAGTCGCGGCTATGTGGCGCGTCCGGCGCTGCGGCGGCTGCGCGAAGACCTCGATGCTGGCGCTCCCACCGCGCATGCGCTGGAGAACGTGAGCGGTGAGGCGGAGGGCGACGCAGCGGAGGCCGAGGCGCCGCGCCTACTCTTCATCCGTCGGACGCTGGAGCGGCTGGGGCTGCTGCGGGCGTCTAGCGAGGGCGAGCAGCAGCGGTTAGAGGCGGCGGAGACGCGCATGATGGCGCGCTACCTGGCGCGCCCGCTGGCCGAGCGCGCGCGGATGCTCGTGCGGCTGTGGGTCGGAGGCGGCTGGTGGCCCGACCGACTCGATCCGCGCGCGGGGCTGCCGGGGCTGCTGACGCCCGCTGCGCCGCGTGTCGCCATCGCCCGGCGGCGACTGATCGAGGAGATCGCGTCGCTGGCGCCCGGCGAGGTCGTTCCCGTGACGTTGAGTGCGCGGCCCACACGCGCTACGACGTCCACGGCGCTCACGCATGGACGCGCGGCGCATCGGCGTCCGGCGGCGCGCCCATCCGCGCGCGGCGCAGTGGCTGCTGGCGATGAGGTTACTCCGGCGGCGCTCGCAGGTCCGCTTACCTGGCTCGGCGCCGTCGTCTGGGATGCGTCGGCGGGCGAGTGGCGGGCTGGCCTGCCCGGCTACGCGCTGCGTGAGGGGCCGTCTGAGAGCGACGCGCCGCCAGACCTGGCTGAGGCGGGTGAGCTGGTCGAGGCGCATGGCCGCGTGGTGGCGCAATCTGACCTCA
>JAICSR010000070.1 GCA_025936795.1 Ktedonobacterales bacterium
CGTGCGGGCGGCGGCGAACTCCGGCAGGCGCAGCAGCGCAGCGCGCAGGTCGGCCACCGTCGCGGAGGGGTTGGCCGCCAGCGCCTCGTCCACCGTCGCCTGCATGATGCGCCGCCCCACCTCGTCGAGCGGCGAGTGGATGTTGAGGAAGGGCGTCTCCAGCAGCCGCGCGACCGAGGCGACGTGATCGTAGTTCTCACGTTGCGCCGCCGCCTCGAAGCCCGCGACGCGCGCGGCCACTGCCGCCTCCGCCTCATCGCGCGGCACGCCCGCCGCCACCATCTGCCCGACGTGCAGCCGATAGACCTCCCAGAAGGGGCCAGCGTAGCCTGCGGGATGATGCGCGATGACGGCGTGGTAGCCAAGCTGGCGCGCCATGAACAACTCCGCCGCGCCGACATCAATGCCCAGCAACAGATGGCTGATGCGCGCGCCGGGATAGTAGATGGCGCAGTCGCCGGGAATGCTGTCCCAGCCCGCCATCTCCAGCGCAATCTCCATCAGTCGCGTCGTCGTCACCGCCGCCATCGCGCAGCCTCCAGGTCATATTTGTAGGTTCGTAGGATGGTTTCCAGCCCGCACAAGCGGGCTTTGCGGCGGAACGCCATTCAGGCGTGGCTTCAGCCGCCAGCCTACTTGCCGCCACTTGCTTCAGAAATTCAGCTCCAGCGCACGACTTGGCTCGAAACCCTGATCGAGATAGAGCGGGCGGCCCATGTCGGATGCCCAGAGGATGAGCCGCTGCACGCCCATCTCCTGCGCATGTGCGAGCAACTGCTCCATCAGGTGACGCGCGATGCCACGGCGGCGCCAGGCGGGGTCGCAGTAGACGCTGGACACGTAGGCGCGCCTGCGATGCAGCTCCGTCAGGCTGGGCAGCATCGTCCACCAGATCAGGATGGCGCAGGCGACGACCTCACCCTCCGCCTCGGCGAGGAACGCGATATGCGCCCCCCGCTCGATCTCTGGGCGGATGGCTTGCCGCGCTGCAGCCAGATACGCCGCATAGTCGGCCTGGATATCTGGGTGGCGTTCCGTCTCCATCTGCCAGCGTTTCTGGGCCAGCGTGTCCACATCGTCCGTCGTCGCCAGGCGATAGGTGATCTCATCCGTTGGTTGCGTCATCACTTGCTGCCCTCCTCTCCACTGATGATGAGCGAGTGGCCCGTCATGTCGGCGGGCTGCGGGATGCCCAGCAATTGCAGCATCGTCGGCGCGACATCCGCCAGAATGCCATCGCTGCGCAGCTTCGCATCGGGCCACTGCGGCACGACAAAGTAGAATGGTACGGGATTGGTCGTGTGCGAGGTCAGCGGCTTGCCCGTGTCATACTCCACCAGTTGCTCCGCGTTGCCGTGGTCGGCGGTGATGAGCGCCGCGCCACCCTGGGCGATCAGCGCCTCGACCACCCGCCCGACGCTCGCATCCACCGCCTCGACCGCCTTGATCGTCGCCTCCAGCGAGCCCGTATGCCCCACCATGTCGGCGTTGGCGTAGTTCATGATGATGACATCGTAGACACCACTCTGGATGCGTCGCACCGCCTCATCGGTCAGCTCCACAGAACTCATCTCCGGCTTTAGATCATACGTCGCAACTTTGGGCGACGGGACCAGCAGGCGATCTTCACCGGGATAGGGCGCCTCACGCCCGCCATTGAAGAAGAACGTGACATGCGCGTACTTCTCGGTCTCGGCGGTGTGGAACTGGCGCAGCCCACGGTCGGAGAGCAGCTTTGCCAGTGGCTCCGTCACATTGTCTGCCGGGAAGGCCACCTCGACCGGCAGCCCCGACTCGTACTCCGTCATCGTCACGAAAACCAGATCGTCGAGGCGCGGCCCGCGCTCGAACTTGCCCTCCGCCTGGGGGGGTAGCTCTGCCAGCGTAAAGGCTTTCGTCAGCTCGCGGCCCCGGTCGGAGCGGAAGTTGAAGTAGATCACTGCGTCGCCCGGCTCGACCACTGCCACTGGCCGATCCTCGTCCATCAGCACGATTGGCTCGATGAACTCATCCGTCACCTTGCGCGCATACGACGCCGCGATGGCCGCCACGGGATCGGTGGCGCGCTGCCCCTCGCTACGTGTCATCGCCCAATAGACACGGGCGATGCGGTCCCAGCGATTGTCGCGGTCCATCGCGTAGTAGCGCCCAGCGATGGTCGCCACCCGCGCCGGATGCTCGCCGCCCAGCGCGCTCGCCCGCGCCAGCAGCTCGCGCATGTACTCCTCAGCGCCAAACGGCGAGGTATCGCGTCCATCGGTGAAGGCGTGGATGAAGACGCGCTCGACCTCGTTGCTGGCGGCCATCTGCAGCAGCGCCTCCAGGTGGCTCTGGTGGGCATGCACGCCGCCATTGCCGATCAGCCCGCACAGGTGCAGCTTCGACTGGTTGCGCTTGACATGCCCCATCGCCTTGAATAGCGCGTTATTCGTGAAGAACGAGCCATCGTGGATGGCGGCGCTGACGCGGGTGAACTCCTGCAAGACGCGCTTGCCCGCGCCAATATTGAGGTGGCCCACCTCGGAGTTGCCCATCTGCCCCTCCGGCAGGCCCACCGCCGGGCCAGAGGTGGCTACCTGCGTGTGCGGCCACTCGCGCGCGATGGCGTCGAGGTGTGGCTTCTGCGCCAGCGCGACGGCGTTGGCGTCTTTGCGCGGGTTGATGCCATACCCATCCATCACAATCAACGTGAGCGGGCGTGGAATATCTGGCATGTTGGCGGAACTCCTCTGTCCTGGTATGACTGTTGGTTGCGTCGCGACGGTCGGCGCTGGGCTGCGCAGGCGCAGCGGGGTGGGCCAAATTGGCGGGCGCCCCGGACCCCCTATGCTATAATACGCGATGGTTGCAGCCAAATGACATCCAGCGGGAGTGAGCAGGCAGCTAGCGCGCCTCGCTCGGCGGAATGGCGCGGCCAGAACAGCCAGAACAGCGGAATGTACATGCGCCCAGGGGGAGACGGTTGGCAAACGCGCGACTAGTTCCATCGCAGCGTGGCGTCGGGCGGGCGCGTGGCTCTGCCCCGACCTTCGCACGCGAGCTGATCGAGACCATCGTGCTGACCGCGATTGTCTTCCTCGCAGTGAATTTCACCGCTCGTCCCTATCTCGTGGATGGCCCCAGCATGCAGCCGGGCCTCTCCACGAACGACCGCGTGATGGTCAATCTGCTGTCCTACGATTTTGGCAATCCGCAGCGCGGCGACACCATCGTCTTCCATCCGCCCAGCGATCCGGGCGTCACCTACGTCAAGCGGGTCATCGGCGTGCCGGGCGACCACATCACCATCACCGCGAACGCCGTCATCGTCAATGGCCACACGCTGAACGAACCCTATATCGCGCCACTCGATCCGGGCGAGCCGGAGAGTACGAGCGTTTTGCCGAACATCACGCTCGGCCCCAAGCAGTACTTCGTGCTGGGCGACAACCGGCAAAACAGCACAGACTCGCGCTACTTCGGCTATGTGCCACGCGCCAACATCGTCGGCAAGGCGGAGTTTGTCTTCTGGCCATTGACTGCGCTACATGGCATTCCAACCTATCCGCAAGACTTTCGCGGTGTTGGCCAATAGCGCCTCGGCGCCATCAACTCAAGACTAAACGCTGCGGCAGGCGGCGCGGAGGGAGAGACCTCGGTGATGCGGACGAGTACGTTGAACCGCACTGCGGTGGAGCGCCGGGCGCACCTGATGCGCGAACTCGTCGAGGTCCTGCTGTTCGTCGGCATCGTCTTCGCGGCGGTGAGCGTGACACAGAGCTTCGGCGTGGTGGATAGCTCGATGGCGCCTGCGTTGCAGCTGAGCCAGCGCGTGCTGGTGAACAAATCCGCCTATGTCCTCGCGAATCCGTCGCGTGGCGATGTGGCGCTGATCGCCGACCCGCAGAACCCCTCGCAACTGCTGCTGCGACGGGTCATCGCCGTTCCCGGCGATACGATTCTCGTCACGGCCACCACCGTGTCAGTCAATGGCGTGCAGCTCGACGAACACGCCTATACCGGCATCGCGGCAGGTCAGCCGGAGAGCCAGTTCATCGGCAAATACACCCTGAGCGCCGACCAATTCTGGGTGATGGCCGATGGCCGCCTCGCCTGGGCTACGACCGACTCGCGCGGGTTTGGCCCGCTCTCGCGCAAGAACATCATTGGCCGGGCGGAGTTCGTCTACTGGCCGCTGCGCCAGTTCCACTGGATTGAGACCTACTCCAGCGTCTTCTCCTCCGTTCCCAGCCGCTAGCGCGATGAGAGCGCATCAGCGGGTTGGGTGTGAGATGGGTTGCGCTGCCTGGCGACCATGCGGAGACTATGCGGCGAACAGGCTGAAGGGATAGCGAGCAGATATGGGCTGGCTGCGTCTTGCGCTCGTGGTGGGCGTCGTCGTCGTCGCGCTGCTGGTGGTGGCGCTGCTCTGGTTCACCCACTCACTGGCGCGCGGGCTGCTGCGCCCCTCACGCAAGCCGCTGGCCCTCACGCCAGAGCAGGTCGGCCTGACGCTGGAGGACGTGCGCATCGCGGGGCCGCGCGGCGAGCTGGCGGCGTGGTATCTGCCTGCGCGCAACGGCTGCACCCTCATCTGCTGCCACGGCATCCACGACAATCGTGGCCAGTGGCTCGAACAGGTGGCGCGGCTGCATGAGCGTAGCGGCTACGGCGCGCTGCTCTTCGACTTCGCCGGTCACGGGCAGAGTGCGGGCGACACCGTCACCTATGGGGTGCGTGAGCGCGACGATGTGGTCGCCATCATCACCTGGCTGCGGGCGCGTGGCGATGTGAACATGGACGGCCTCGCCATCATGGGCTACTCGCTCGGCGCCATCGCCGCGACGCTGGCCGCCGCCACGCTGCCCGAATTGCGCGCGTTGGTGATCGAGAGCGGGTTCGCCGATCTGCAGCACGATATCGCCCAACTCTTCACCCGCTTCACGCATCTGCCCGCCTTCCCGCTGGCGAATCTGGTCGTCTGGTGGGGCCAGCGGCTGGCGGATGTGCGCCTGAGCGACATTCGTCCAGCGCTGGTGATCGGCCAGGTCAGCCCACGCGCCACACTCATCATCGCCGACCTGCACGACGAACTAGCCGATGAGCCGTATGACGGCGAGCGCCTTTTCGCGGCGGCGGGCGAGCCGAAGGAACTCTGGCAGGTGGAGGACGCAGGCCACGTGCAGGCCTATTCGCAGCGCCCCGAGGAATGGGTTGCGCGGGTCGGCGGCTTCCTCGACCGCTACCTGGCCACGCCCGCTGCTAGCGAGACGGCGACGCATGAGCGCGACGAAGGGATGCCGCAGCCCTGATGGCCGCGAGAACGCTATCTCACACCTGAGGACAAAGTCAGAACATGCCAGAGTTACCAGAGGTCGAGTTTGTCGCGCGGCAACTGCGCGAGACGCTGCCCGGGCGACGCATCACGGCGGTGGAGACGCGCTGGGAGCGCTCCATTCAGGGGATGGAGCCAGCGGAGTTTGCGGCGGAGGTCAGCGGGCGTGTCGTCACGCAGGTGGGGCGCCGCGCCAAGTATCTGCTGCTGACGCTGGACGATGGCCGCCTGCTCATCATCCATCGGCGCATGTCGGGCAATCTGCTGCTCTGGGCGCCAGACGACCCGGAGCCGCTCTATACGCGCGTCGTCTTTACCCTCGATGATGGCCGCCGCCTCGCCTACACGGATCCGCGCAAGTTTGGGCGGGTGGCGTTGGCCGCGCCCGATGCGCTGCCCGCCGCCTTCGCCACGCTTGGCCCAGAGCCGCTGGAAGACGCCTTCACCCCGGCGGCGCTGGCGACGCGGCTGGCGGGCCATGCGGGCGCCATCAAGGCGGTGCTGCTCGATCAGCGGGTCGTCGCGGGGCTGGGCAACATCTACGCCGACGAGGCGCTCTTTCGCGCCGGCATCCATCCGCTGCGATCGGCGGCCTCGCTGACGGCGGAGGAGATCACCCGGCTGCACGCGGGCATTCAGGGGGCGCTGACGACGGGCATCGCGCACGGCGGCACGACCTTTGGCCGCCACCGCGACATCTACAATGAGGCTGGCGTCAACCTGGAGCATGTCGAGGTCTACCGCCGCACGGGCCAGCCCTGCCTGCGCTGCGGCGCGCCGATTGAGCGCATCGTGGTAGCTCAGCGCAGCACGCACTTCTGTCCGCACTGCCAACCGCCGCACCCGGCGTCATCCAACGGAGGCAGCCAGGCGCGGCGATCCAAGCGCGCCAAGTGACCGCTCTGCCAATGCTACGGCCCCGTGGAGGGTGTTATGCCGGGGGTCGTGCCTGGCGAGACGCTCGGCGTCGGTGTGAAGGTGGCGCCCGGTGTGAAGAACGTCTGATTGACGTAGGTATGTCCACTATACGGCGCGGAGACCTGCACAATCACCGGCACACCAGGGTTGGGGTCGCTGAACGCCACCTGCGCCGTCGCAATGCCATCGGGGCCAGTCGTGGCGGTGAAGGTCTGGTTGATCGCCCCTTGCACGAAGATGGTAACAAGCACGCCGGGGTTGGGCGGCTTGGCGGGCGTCTGCATGGTGGTATCCTGCACGCGGCAGATCACGTAGATCGTGATGGTATCAGGATTGTTCGGGGAGTAGTTGGATGGCCACGCGCCAATGGTGAAGGCCGGAAAGGTTGGCGTTGGGCTGACATTGGCCGGTGTGCTGAACGTCAGTGGTTTGCCAGATGCGCCGCCCCCACCACCAGGAAGCGCCGTCGCCTGGCAGGCCACCAGCGCCACCGATAGCACGCTGAGCGCCACGACCAGCATGGCGAAGCGTCGCGCCTGAACTCCCATGTTGTTGATCGAACCTCCATGCATGCGCCTAACAGCGCCACACCATGCGCGCATCGTGATCGAAGAGCGGATCGGCAGCCCACGCTAGTATAGCGACGTTGGAAGCGCGGGCGCAAGACCGCCCGCCAGTCGCACACGCCTCAGCCCCCATGAATTCAAGCTCCAGCGGCTTCACGGACGCTTGCCCAGATGGGCTACCCAGATAGGCCGCTCCCGCTGGCGACCGGCGCTGGCAGTGTAGCCCGCATGTGTGCTACGCTGAAACGGATTCCAGAGTGGTCGTTGGCGTGGCGCCAGACCTCACCCCCAGCCCCTCTCCTGCGAGGCGAGGGGAGCAAGCGAGGTTCCCCCTCGCCCTGTGGGAGAGGGGGTCAGGGGGTGAGGTCACGTCCCGCATACACCCGCAAGGACGACGAGCCAGCCAGCGAAGAGAGTGACCAGAGCATGAGCCAGGGGCGAACAGACAAGCGCAGCAATACGCCTGATGAGCAGGCGACCGAGCAGGCGACCGAGCAGGCGACCGAGCAGGCGGACGCGATAGCAGGCGAGATTGCGTCTGAATTGACCTGGGAGATCGCGCAGGTCGCACGCGCCGCCCCCGCCGCGACCGATTCCCCGCACGCCCCGTTGCATACTCCGCTGATCGAAGCGCGCCTCGACCTGGGCCGCGCCGCGCGGAAGGGCATCCCTGAGGTGGTGCTGGCCGAGAGCAAGCGCGATGACCAGCTCGTCGCCATTGTGAGCGCCTTCCTTGAGCGCAACGGCTACGCCATCGTCAGCCGCGCCCGCCCCGGCCAGCTCGATCTGCTGGCACGCGCATTGCCAGACGTCACGATGGACACGCGCGAGTCGGCGCGCGCCGCCGCGCTTCATGCGCCAGGCTACGAGCGTCCGCGCACTGGCGGGCATATCGGCATCCTGACGGCAGGCGCGGGCGATATTCCGGTCGCGGAAGAGGCGCGCCTGGTGGCGGAAGAGATGGGCTGCCATGTCACCACGATCTACGATGTCGGCGTGGCGGGCATCCATCGGCTCTTTGGCCCGCTAGGGGAGTTGCTGGCAAGCGATGTGGCGGCGCTCATCGTCTGCGCTGGCATGGATGGCGCGCTGCCCAGTGTGGTGGCGGGCCTGGCGCATGTCCCCGTCATCGGCTGCCCCACCAGCATCGGCTATGGCGCGGGCGGCAAGGGGCGCGCCGCGCTGCTGGCGATGCTCCAGACCTGTGCGCCCGGCCTGACGGTCGTCAACATAGACAATGGCGTCGGCGCCGGCGCGACGGCGGCGCTGATCGCCAACCAGCTCGCGGCGCGCTCCACCGCGCAAAATTAAGGAGATTCTCGAATCTCTGCTCGCAGAGTGTAACCTACTGACCTATCCGGCGTATATATGGATAGCTGGCATGCGAGGTGCTATGAACCCAGCGCCGATGCTTGTCGGCTGCGCGAGCGGCGTTTGGAAGGACCTGCGCCTGTCCCATCACCGGTAAGACATCCGTCAGAGACCGGAAGCAGGTTCGGCAAACGACAGACGCCGCACATCGCAAGCGCCATGTTTCCGTCTGTGCGAATGCAGTCGTGAACATGCGCGTCGGATGACCCCGGTGTGGGGTCACTCTGCGGGTCAGCATGATCAAAGAGAGAGGTGCGTTCAATGGCTGCGAGTAAACGCGGACCGGAGCCTGGTTCCGACAAGGCCAAGCATGGTGGGCAAGCTGTACGTGAAAAGTACGGCCCAGAGTTCTACAGCAAGATTGGCAAAAAGGGCGGCGAGGCCGTCAAATCGAAGCTTGGTTCCTCCTTCTACGCCGAGATTGGCAAAAAGGGCGGAGAATCCACCAAGCGTCAGCAGGGACCAGAGTTCTACAGCCGCATTGGCAAAAAGGGCGGCGAGCGCGGTCGCGGCACACCCAAGCAGCAGAAGTCTTAGGCGTGACCATGTGCGCGGCTGTGTATGCCATGTATGAATAGACGTTTCGCCTGTCTCACCTATTCATGGCTGAGCGGGCATGACCAACGGCGACGGCAGCGGAGGAATCTCCTCCATGCCGTCGCGTTTTTTGCGCAATCCGTCGCCGCTGCACACCCTGAACAAAATAGCAAGCCTCTCGCGGCAACTATAACCAATGCAAATACATCACATAGGAAACATTCATTGGACTTATTGCGCCTGCCCAGGTATACTCTCCCCATCGAAGACGTGATGCAGGCTGTTCTCTGATGTCACATTCGGTCAAGCGACCGGGCTGTTTTCCAGTCGCTCACGCAGACCACGGGCTGTTCTCCGCTGGGATGCGATCTGGTGGCCACAGGCTGATTTCTGCTGACTGCCACCGCAACGGCTCAGGCTGTTTTTCTGAGCGATCCTCGCGCAGCGCCGGGCGGTTCTCCGGTTGACGCGCGAATCACCACCGTGAGTGGGCTGTTTCCTCTCACCTGCGCACGCGCCGACGAGCTGATTTTCGAGCGGCTGCGAGACGAATCTGGGGCGGATGCGATCCGCCCCCTTTTTTATGCCTCACTGCGGTAGCAGGTCAGGCGGACTTGCGCAGCACGTGTAGTCTAGAGGCATGACGCCAGACCCGAAGCCCGGATCGCCGAACTGGAAGCCGAGAACGCCACGCCGCGCGAGCAGACGGCTGGCGCTACGGCAGGATGAGGCGCTCGCCTTCCTCAACGACCTCGCCATCCCCTTCGACAAGAACCAAGCCGAGCGCGACCTGCGCGGGCTCAAGCTCCATCAGCAAGTCGCTGGCTGCTTCCGCAGCGATGCTGGCGCTGGCGCCTTGGCCTGCCTCATCGGCTCCTTGGCCACCATGCGCATGCAGGACCAGGCGCTGCTTGCCACCCTCGAAACGTTCTTCACTGGCCAGCCGCGCTATCCTGACGTGCTACAATTCGGCACGGGAGAAGACAGAGAGGCAAATTCGAGACGCAGTTAGCGCCTGCAATCCTTGCGAGAGAGGGTCAACGTGTATATGACCAAAAGCGATATCTCCGGTGGCGCTGTCCACGAGTTACCAGAGGACTTACGGGAGACCCTCGCGTTTGACGCGGAGGCGCTAGCGCTATGGGAGGATCTTACACCTCTTGCGCGCAATGAGTGGATCTGCTGGGCGATCTCTGTGAAAAAACCAGAAACCAGAAGGCAGCACGTTGAAAGGGTGCGCACGGAACTCAAAGAGGGCATGCGCCGACCTTGCTGTTGGTATGGCTGTATTCACCGCACGGATAAGCCAATCAGCCCTTCAGTACAATATGTGCTCAACAAACAATCTAAAAGGTCATCATAACTGATGGCTTTCATATGCTGTGGGTGCTTCTGACCTGCTACTCACTGCGCCTGGTCGCGCAGCACGCGCTTGAGAATCTTGCCGGTGGAGCTTTTGGGCAGCTCCTCCACCACGATGAGCGCCTCAGGAACCTTGTAGGCCGCCAGATGCGCGCGGCAGTAGGCGAGCAGCGCGTCGGGTTGCACGGCGTCGGGCGTCGTTGGCACGATGTAGGCGTGGGCTACCTCGCCTTTGTAAGCGTCAGGCATACCCACGACGGCGCACTCCTTCACCCCTGGATAGCGATACAACACTTCCTCGACCTCGCGCGGCCAAATCTTGAACCCGGCCGAGTTGATCATGTCCTTGACGCGGTCCACGAGATAGAAGTAGCCGTCGGCGTCCATGTAGCCGATGTCGCCTGTGTGGAACCAGCCGCCGCGCAGCGCCGTCGCCGACTCCTCCGGGCGATTCCAGTAGCCCAGCATCACATTTGGCCCCGTGATGACGATCTCGCCCCACGTCTCTGCGGGAACTGCGTGGTCATCGGGGTCGAACACCTGCATCTCCACGTTCTCCAGCGGCGTCCCGACCGAGCCAGGGCGATGCCGCCACTCGTGGTTATACGAGGCGAATGGCGAGGTCTCGGTCAGCCCATAGCCCTCGTAGATGGCGGCGCCATAGGTCGCGCGCCAGCGGTTGGCGACCTCGACTGGCATCGTCGCCGCCGCCGAGAAGTAGTAGCGCACGCCAGCCAGCCGCGCGGGCGGTACACCCGCGTTGAGCAGCGCAATATAGACCGTCGGCACGGCGGGGAAGATCGTCACCTCGTCGCTCGCCAGCGCAGCCAGCACAGCATCGGGCATGAAGCGGCGATGCAGCGAGATGGTCGCGCCGCTATTGAACGCGGTGTTCATGATGAAGTTCTGGCCGAAGCAGTGGAAGAGCGGCAGGAAGAGCAGCAGACAATCGCTCGGTCTGACATGCAGCGCGTGGCCAGTCGCATACATATTCGAGACGACATTGCCGTGGCTGAGGGTCGCGCCCTTCTGCTGGCCGGTCGTGCCAGAGGTATAGAGGATGGCGGCGGGCGCGTCGCGGTCCATGTCGCGCATCAGGAAGGGCGCGTCCTCGCTGGCGCCAAGGCTATCGAGCGTCGGATAGCCAGCGGTCACCCCCTCGCAGATGATGACGTGTGACCCGCGGATCAGCTCGCCCACCAGCGGCTCGACGGCGGGCAGCAGCGCCTCCGTTGTGAAGAGCGCGCGGGCGCCTGCGTCGCCGAGCACATAGCGCAGTTCGTCAGTCGTCAGCATGCTATTGACCGAGACGGCGATGGCGCCCATCCGCACTGTCGCCAGGTAGGCGATGGCGAAGGCGGGGATGTTGGGCAGGAAGAGCGCCACGCGGTCGCCCGGCGCCACCCTCAGCGCGACCAGGCCATGCGCCGTGCGGTCCACTGCGGCGGAGAGCGCGCGGTAGCTGATCGTTTGCCCCTCGAAACAGATGGCGGGCGCGTCGGGGAAGTGGCGCGTCGCCCGCTCGATATTCTGCGCGATATTCACTGGAGCTACCCCTCCACATCCGGCGATGGATTGTCTGCCGCCACTCGCCAGCGAGTGAGCGACCGATGGCGACAGGTGGTCTATAGTCATGCCACCACATTGTACGCTACCATGTGGCATGCAGTGATGCGCGCGGCGCGTGCGAGTGGCGCCAGCGGTCGGGACGGGCGAGCGAGAGACATAGGGATACAGCGATGGATGAGCAGGCAGAAGCCGTGGAGGGCGCTGTGTCTGAGCGACCCAGACCAGACCAGGCGCCAGACCAGGCGCCAGATGTGGTGATTCCGGCGCTGGCGCTGGTGGTCATCGCCAGCCGACCAGCCGAGGCGGCCCAGGCATTCGCGGCGCGCCACTTCCGCCCGGAAGAGGTGGTCAGCATCGAGAGTGAGCGCGTCGCTTCGGAGGCGTTCGCGGCGGCGCGGCTCAACATCGCCCAGCGGCTCAGCGATGGCCTGCTGACGGTCGCCACCATCGGCGGCGAGGGGGCCGACCTCAGCGCGGCGCTGGCACGGTTGGCCCACCACCACGATGTCGCGCCCGTGGCGTTGACGCTGGGACGCGCGATCGCCGCCGCGCGCTTCCCGCTCGGCCCACGCAGCTATGAGGCTGCGCACGCGCTGCTGACGCCCCATGAATGGCTGACGGCGCGCATCATCCGCCAGCCGCTGGCCTGCGACCTGCGCGGCGAGTCTGGCCCGTTCGACATCATCGGCGATGTGCATGGCTGCTACAGCGAACTGCGCGACCTGCTGACGCTGCTGGGCTATGTAGACGATGGCGCGGGCGGCATGCGACATCCCACTGGGCGGCGCGCCGTATTCGTCGGCGATCTGGTGGATCGTGGCCCCGGCGTGACGCAGGTGGCGCGGCAGGTGATGGATATGGTGGCGGCGGGGCAGGCGTTCTGCGCGCCGGGCAATCATGACATCAAGCTGATGCGCGCGCTGGAGGGTCGCCATGTCACCATAGCGCATGGCTTGCAAGAGAGCCTCGACCAGATCGCTGCGCTGCCCTCCGAGGCCGAACGCGAGCGATTCACGCGTGACTTTGTGGCCTTCATCCGCCGCATTCCGCCCTACCTGATGCTGGATGGTGGAGCGCTGGTGGTGGCGCATGCCGGGCTGCCAGAGCGCTATCAGGGGCGCATCTCAGAGCGCGTGCGCGTGCTGGTCTTCTATGGCGAGACGACCGGCGGCGAAGACCAGTACGGCCACCCTGAGCGCATTGACTGGGCGGCGGACTACCACGGGGCGGCAGCGGTGGTCTATGGCCACACCCCCCACCGCGAGACCCACTGGCGCAACAACACGATCAACGTGGATACTGGCTGCGTTCACGGTGGACGTCTCACCGCTGTGCGCTGGCCAGAGCGCGCTGTCGTCAGCGTCCCCGCCCACCGCGAGTATGCCCACCGCGCAGGCGGTCTACACTGAACGGTGAGGCCAGCGTACGGCCATCGCGCAAACCCTGGCGGATGGTCGCACGTAATCCTCACTGTCAGGGAGTAACTGGAGGAGGTCACCCATGGGCAAAGTACTCTTGAGCATCGCGCTGGCGGTGTTTGTCATCTGGCTCGTGTTCACGATCATTGGCACAGTCTTCCACGCGCTGATCAATCTGCTCTGGATCATCATCGTCATCGCGCTGGTCGTCTGGCTCATCCGCTTGTTCACGAGCCGCCGCAATCGCGCGCTCTAAGCGTGCATTTGAGCATGTACAGGTAGCGGCTCCGGGGAGGCGCTCATAGGAGGCGAGGAGCAAACAGTATGACGACGCAGGTCATCGAACACTATCTTGACCTGATGGACAGCGCCTTCGCAGGGCCAGACTGGCACTCCCTCCTCAGCAACCTGAACACGGTCGCGCCCGAGGACTGGACCTGGGTACCGCCGGGCGGCGTGCGCTCGATCCGCGACATCGTCCTTCACGTGGGCCGCGGCAAGGTGGTGGCCCATGACCAGGCCTTCGGTAGCGGAACTCTCACCTGGGACGACCCGCGCGACAACGGGGATGAGGCAACCGTTGACGTTGCCTCGGCCATCACCTGGCTACGGACGTCTCAAGCGCGTCTGCGCGGTGGGATTGCGGCCCTGGCCGACGACGCCGAGTTGCTGCGCCCGCGCCGGACGAACTGGGGCGAATTGAGGGAAACCCGCTGGATCATCGTCGTGACCATGATCCAGCA
>JAICSR010000024.1 GCA_025936795.1 Ktedonobacterales bacterium
GAGAGGATGTGGTGAACCTGACTGGATGCCACTGACAATAGCGTCGCCAGCTATGCCTACGATACGTGGGGGGCGCTGACGAGCGTGAGCGAGGCGATCCCCAATGCGAACGGCTGGATCAATCCCTATCGCTACGACAGGCCTCGATTGGATGCGCGTGCGGGCGTATGATCTGCTCTCCACCGTCCGGCTGAGCGGGGATATCACGCGAAGGCGCACAGGACGACGACGCGAACTGAGGCGCAGCGCCTCGAGACACTGGGAGACGCTGCGAGAGATGAGGGTGCTGGATAGGGGAGAAATGGAGGAGCAAAGCAGCGCTCCTCGGCATAAGACTTCCTGCGTCACAACGTAGCTACGTACCTACCTTGTGCGCCTGCCGCCTGTCCAACCAGCCATGCGCCCACACCTGCACTCCACTCATTGACGCGGCTCTGCGAGTGTACCATCACATGTTATGTCTGCCCATACGCCAAAGTTCGTAGCGAGGTAGCCGCTGGTATTACTTCGCCTGCGCGCTCCAATCCGTCAGCAGCGCCTGGGCGGCGTTGTGGCCCGGCGCGCCCATCACGCCGCCGCCGGGATGCGTGCCGGAGCCGCAGAGGTAGAGGCCACCCAGCGGGGTGCGATAGCGCGCGCACTCTGGCGCGGGGCGCAGCGAGAAGAGCTGGTCGGGCGTGATCTCCCCCTGGAAGATGTTGCCGTTGGGCAAGCCATAGCGCGCCTCGATGTCCACCGGACTGAGCATCTGGCGGTCAATGATGGCGTCGGCGAAGTTGGGCGCGAACTCCGTCATCGTGGCGACGATGCGGTCGGCCATCTCATTGCGCTCGGCGTCGGTCCACTCGCGGCCATGCAGGTGATAGGGCGCGTACTGGCAGAACATCGAGATCGTGTGCATTCCCTCGGGCGCCACCGTCGGATCAGTGGACGACTGCATGTACGCCTCGATCCACGGCTTGCGCGAGAGTTCGCCGTGTATCGCATCTTCGTAGGCGGTCTGCACCCAGTCGGGCGTTGGGCTGATCTCGCACGAGCCGAAGTGTTGCAGGCTGGGCGTCGTCCCCGGCAGGCAGGTGAAGCTGGGCAACTCGCGCAGCGCGACATTCAGCTTGAAGGTGGCGCTCTCAGTCTTGAACTGGCTGATGCGACGCAGGAAATCGGCGTCGAGTCCAGTGTCGTCGCAGAGACGCAGGAAGGTCGTCTTGGGGTCCACATTCGAGAGCACCGCGTCGGCGCGTAGCTCTTCGCCAGACTCCAGCCGCACGCCCTCGACCTGGCCGTTATGGGTCAGCAACCCTTTGACGCGCGTATTCAGCCGAATCTGCGCGCCGTGCGCCTCAGCCGAGGCCGCCATTGCGAAGCTGATGCGTCCCATGCCGCCACGCACGTAGCCCCACATGCCCTTCTCGCCATTCACCTCGCCAAACATGTGGTGCCACATCACATAGACCGAGCCAGGCGTCTTCGGGCCGATGAACGCGCCAATGACGCCCTGCCCCGCGAAGGCCGCGCGCAGGTAGTCCGACTCGAAGTAGTCGGCCAGCATGTCGTAGAGCGAGCCAAACATCAGCCGCCGATAGATATCCTCATCCTCACCCGTGAAGCGTGCGGCCAGATCGGCGACGGAGGGCGGCTCCTCCAGCAGGATCGGATTGAGAATCTCCGAGGCGCGGTCGAAGAAGGCCAAAAACTTTGGGTAGGCCTCGGCGTCGTGCGGCGAGAGCCTGCGGATGCCCTCGACGGTTAGCTCGGTGCTGGCGCGGAAGAAGAGATGCTCGCCATCCAGGAACGGCACGAACATCTGCGGGTCTTTGACATAGGCGTCGAAGCCGTATTTATGCAACTCCAGGTCGCGGATGATCTCTGGCCGCAGCAGGCTGACGACATAGGCGCAGGGCGACATAGTAAAGCCGGGGAATGGCTCCTCCAGTGTGCAGGCGCCGCCGACGCGGTCGCGTTGCTCCAGCACGAGTACGCGCTTGCCCGCCCGCGCAAGATAGCCCGCCGCCACCAGCCCATTGTGGCCTGCGCCAATGATGATCGCATCCCAGTGATCCTGCCGTGTCGCCATCGCTTCGTCGCTCCCTTTCCGCATCGGTCGGCGCGCCGCGTCATCGCGTCCGCGCTGCGAGCATGATACCAGATGTGGGGCAACGCGGGCAGCCGATCTACCAGAGATCAGCAGGTGACTTTTGCGCGGCGCTGAAATGCGCACGGAGTAGCCCATATTGGAGCGCATTTGCCGCTGTGTGGGGGACGCACAGCATAATGGGAGGTGAATGCTGGAGAAGGCTACCGCGCCGGATGGGCGCTGCTCATTGCCTGAATTCTGGCCATGAGCGTAACTCGTCAGGATGACACGGCGAGCACCGCGCAGGAGCCCATTGTCAGGTTGAACGCGCGACTTGGGAGGGGATATGCACGGTCTCATCTTCGTCACCTGGGAGAAGTATCTCGCTGAGCGCTTTGGCTCCTCGCTGCTCAACGACTATCGCCACGCCATCGGCGAAGGCATTGGGGCGGCGCCGCTCGTCAGCCGCGTCTACAGCGATGAGCAGATGCTCGCGGGCGTTGCAGCCGCCCATCGCCTGACCCGTGTGGATGTCGATACGCTGCTGCGCGAGTTCGGTCGCTACTTCATCGTCAACGGGCTGACCAGCCGCCTCTGCGCCTACCTGCTCAACGATGTCCACAGCGCGCGTGAGTTGCTGCTGGCGATGAGCCGCGCACATGAGCAGATGGCCTATGCGGACGAGAGTGTGACACCGCCGCTCTTCCAATATGCGGCGATGCCAGATGAACCCTCTGGCCTCTATATGACTTATGATAGCCCGCGCCAACTCTGCCCGCTGCTGATCGGCTCGATTGAAGGGGCGGCCACGCGCTATGGCGAGCAGGCGGTGGTGCGCGAGGAGTCCTGCATGCGGCATGGCGCGTCTGCATGCGTCTTTGCTATTCGCTTCATTCATCCCTCAGGCACACCCTACGGCGCCTCGGCGCCAGCCCTCGGTGGTAGCTCGCCATCTGACTCGCAGATTCCCGGGCAGCAGGAGCGCTGGGATGCGCAGCGCCGCCTGGCCGATGCCGTCTACTTGATCTTGCCTGATGAAGACGGTGTCACGCTGAACGAGGCGCAAAGCCGTGTGCAGGCGCGCTTCCCAGACATCGAGGAAGCCGCCCGCCCGTTCATCCTGCTGGAAGCGATCAATCATCTCGTGCATGTCGGCTGGGTGGCGACCAGCGCCAACGAGCCAGGCGACGCGCTCGGCATCCGACGCTACTGGCGAGCGCCCCGCGCCGGGAACTGAACGCCCTTCGAGCGGCGCTTGCCCACCACTTCACGACCCTCGCCAGACCGTGCCTCGGCGCTCATACTCGATCTGCCCTTCGATGGCGACGGATAGCGCGGCGCCAAAGAAGCGCTCGACCAGCCACAGCGCGAGGTCGAGGCCAGCCGTGACGCCGCCCGACGAGATCAGGTCGCCGTCATCCACCACGCGCGCCGCGACGACCTCGGCGCCTGCTGCCCGCAGGTCGGCGATGGCGCTGTGATGCGTGGTGGCGTGGCGTCCGCGTGTGAGGCCTGCCGCGCTCGCCAGCATCGCGCCCGTGCAGACCGTCGCGATGATCGCTCCGCGCGCGTGCGCCTGCGCCAGGGCGGCGGGAATGGCGCCGCGCTCCGCCTCGGCCCGCGCGCCCTGCGCTGAGCGCGCAACCCAGCCGCCACCGGGGATGAGCAGCAGATCAGGCTGCCCAAGGCGCGCAGGCGCCTGGAGATGGAGCGCAGCGCCATAGGCCGATGTAACCACCGCTGCGCCATCCACCGCCACATAGTCCACCGTGAGGTCGGCGCCAGCCGCAGCGGCGCGGCGCAAGACCTCGTGTGGCGCAAAGGCGTCAAGGTCGTCAAACCCATCATAGAGGATGATCTCCGCACGCATGGTTTGCCCATTCCCCCTTCGCTACAGGAACACGCCGCTGGGCAGATAGCGCGTGACATCGGGGAGCGGCGCGCCGGGACTGGCCAGGAATGTCTCGTTGTAGACGAGGCGGCAGCCTGCCGCGATCAGCGGAGCCAGCGCGGGGTGTGGACCAGGGACGCCGATGCGCGCGGCGCCGCTGCGCTCGGCAGCCCAGCGCGTCGCGGCACAGACACAGTCACGCGCGTCCGCTGGCGCCTGGGCGCCGATTGGGCCGATGGTCCATGCGCCAGGTCGCCAGAGCGATTCGGGGCAGCGCCGCTGCACAAAGCCATAGCCAATCGTCACCCCAGCGCGCCGGAACCAGAGCGGCTGCGCGTCGCGGCTCTCCACCAGCCAGGCGAGATCGCGTGGGCGCGTGTAGCCAAAGCTGCGCAGGTCCCACGCTGCGAGGTTGGGATCATCCGCCGCCGCTTCCACCAGGTCGAGATCGCTACCGGGCAGCGCGGAGAGGCCACGCGCGCCGCGCTCAGGATCACCCACCAGCCAGAGGTTGGGCCAGAGCGGCAGCATGCCTGTGCGGATGTAGAGCGGCACGGCGCGCAGATCTGTGCTGGCATGCACGCAGCAGGCGCCCGCATGCAGCGGCAACGCCCGCAGAATCGCTTGCCCCACGCCCCGCGACTGCGCATCGGGCGCGATGAAGAGGTCGGCGAGGTAGGTCAGTCGCCCGCGCAATCCATCCCAGCCGACACTACCGCCGAAGCCGATCACCGCGCCTGTGTCATCCTCGGCCACAGACAGCGCTCCATGCTCCATCTCATAGCCGAAGCCAGAGAGCACCGGGCCTGGCGCTGGGGCCTGCGGGTCATCGGCCACCTCGTTGCGATACCAGATGTCGTGGATCGCTGGCAGGTCCGCTGCGAGGCCGGGACGCACGCGCACAGGCGCCATGTCACCCCTCCCGTCACTTATCATGGATGGCCTGCATCGCCTCGCCCTCGGTGGCGGCCAGCGGCCAGAGGCGCTCGCGGCGGGTGATCTGGGCGCGCCACTCTAGCGGCAGCGCATGCAAGTCCTCTCCCAGCAGCACGAACTCTGGCGTGGGGCCGAGCGTCATCATGCGCGACCAGAGATGCGCGAGATTCGGTCGCAGTCGCTGATAGAGCGCGCCGTAGCGCAGCGCTTCCGGCTTGAAGAACCATTGCGCTATAGCGCCATCCAGCGCTGGCTCCTCGCCTACGCGCGGACCGCTGGGTGAGTAGAGCGCCGCCATGCCACCAGCGGCGAGACCTGCGGCGGCATCGTGAACGGCGCGCAGCGAGTCGGAGACGGCGGCGGCGTTGAGCGCGTCGAGGCCAGCGCTGCTCTCCAGCAGATACCAGTCCTCGTAGGCCACAGTGGCCGGGGTCCACGGCGCGCCCGTCACGCGCCAGATGTACGACGCTTCGAGCGCCGCCGGGCCGCGCGCCGCCAGCGCCTCGTGAAAGGCCAGTTGCCGCGCCACATAGTCATCTGAAGCGACGCCAGGCCGGGGCCAGTGCCAGAAGACATACGCCAGCATGCGCGCTCCCCTCAGTCCTTCCTCAGTCGTCCGCTGCGTCATCGGCGCTCCCCAGCGAGAAGCGCATCGTTGGCTCATTGGTTGTGGCGTCCGCCACGCGATAGAGCAACGTCAGATTATCTACCCAGAGCGTGCGTCGCAGGTCGCGCCCGGCCCAGTCCGCCTGAATCGCCCGCAGCGTCGCCAGCGTCAGGTCGCGCTGCGCCAGCGTGATGTGCGGCTGCCACGGCTCCGGCGCATAGAACGGCGACACGCCCTGCGCCAGATCGGCGGCCTCCAATTCGCGCCAGAGCGCCGCGTGCAGCGCATCCAGCGCGGCGTTGCGCTCGACCGCCAGGTACAACACTGGCTCTGGCGCCTCAAATCCACCTGGCCCGCTGATGGTCGTCGCAAACGGCGCTGTCTGCGCCGCCACACGCAGTAGCGGCTGGGCCAGCTTCGCCAGATCATAGTCCTCGGCGATGTGATACGAATAGTGCGGCCAGGGGACACGTCGGGTCGCCTCGCGCAGACCATAGCGCGTGTCTAGCTCGGCCCAGAGCGCGCGGATGTCCCGATCGCTCGCGGCGTCGAGCAGCGAGACGATGCCGTGCGCCATCGCTCAGACCTCCGGCACGGGAATGCAGCCGACCGAGAGGCGCACGTAGTCATCCGAGTAGCCGAATGCGCTGCCCGGCACGCCCGCGATGCCCGTCTTGCTGAAGAGCGAGAAGACATCCTCCCCTGGCGCGAGCTGGCTCCAGTTGTAGATCGTGCCGCCGTCGTCCAGGCTGATGCTCGCGAAGATCGGGCGCTCGGCGTTCAGCGCGGTCAACTGCCTGATCAGCCGTGCGCGCCGCAGCCGATAGAGCGCGCGCAGGCGGCCCTCGACCCTGGGACGCCGCGCGAACAACTCCAGCAGCGCCATGAAGCGCAGTTGCCAGTCGGCGGGCAGCGATGCGGCGGTATTGGTCCAGCCAACGGCGACGGCATGGGCAAGTTCTGGCGAGCCAAAGGCCATCCAGCCGAAGCGGTCGCCGGTCAGCGTGTGCGACTTCGAGAGCGTGCAGGCGTAGGCCGTGCGTGCGCGGGCGTTCGGCTCCGTCAGGGCGCGCATACGCTCGCGGTCCGCCGCTGGCTCGCCAGTGCCGATGTAGGCGAGATCGGCGACGACAATCAGTTCGCTGCCGCGCTCGTCGAGCAGGCGATAGAGCGCGCGTAGTTCGTCGGGCGTGTAGGCGAAGGCGGTTGGATTGTTCGAGATGGTGAGGTAGATCGCGCAGGCGTCGGGCGCGGCGTCAAGCGCCTGCCCCAGCAACTCCGGCGTCACCTTGAACTGATCCTCGGCGCGCGTGTGAATCGTCTGCGAGCGCGCGCCAAGGTTGTTCGCCTGCCACTCTGGCACATTGAAGCCTGGCGTCGGGAAGATGATCGTGAAATCGCGCTCGCCACGTAGCCGCCGCGAGGCCACCAGCCCCTGCCAGAACTTGCAGAGGGCGTCGGTCGAGCCGAGGCCCGCGTTGATGAACTGCGGCGCGAAGCTGATCCCCCAGACACGCTGGGCATACGCCGCCAACGCCTCACGCAGGCGCGGTGTGCCTGCGCCGGAGAGTTCGTAGACGCGCAGGTCCACATGCTCAGCCAGCAGTTCGCGCTCGATCTCCTGCATGCGCCGCTGAATCCAGCGGTAGGTGCGCCCCTTCGCCACGACGCCAGAGATGACCTCACCGGGCAGCGCCAGTCCCAGATCGTCGGCCAGGGAGACGTACTGCGGGCCGTCGTCGGTTGTGGAGATGCGTCGCACATCAATGTCGCCGATGGTGCGGTTGACGACTTCGGCGGCGATGATCGCCTCTGGGATGCCCTGTGCGCGGCACGCGGCGGTCAGTTCATTGACCATGCGCGCCATCACGCGGATCGGGGCGGCTCCAGCTTTCACGGCTGGTCTGGCGCGCTCGCACGCCTCGTCACGCATCCGTGCGACGACGCAGCGAAAGCCATCGTCGTCGCTGGCGCTCTCGCTCTCGTGCGCGGCGCTCGTGGGGGCGTCTAAGAGCGCGCTGCGGTCACTCTGCTGAATCGCGTCTGGCATGTTGCCTGGCTCCTTCGTCTACCCTCAGATGCAGCGCATCGGCGTGGCCCTGTAGACGCAGGATACCAACGCGCTGTACCCTTACGCGAGGCGCCCTCATCGCCGCATCGCTGAGCGCAGGATAGCACAGACGCTCGCGCGGCGCCTAGCTGACGCCGAGTGGAGAGCGGCGCCCGAAGGGGGCTATGCTGACCTACATGCGGGCATACAGCGGGGAGCGTGAAGATGCAGACAGCCCAGGTTCTCAGCCTGATTGACGAGGGACACGCACGCCTGGATGCGGCGCTTGGTCGCATCAGCCGCGAGCGCATGGTTGCGCCTGGAGCGGATGGCGGGTGGAGCGCGAAAGACATCGTGGCCCACCTTGCCTGGTCTGAGCGCGAGATGGTTGGCGTGCTGCGGCAGCGAGCGATGATCGGCTCCGAGCTGTGGCGCTTACCGCAGGATGAGCGCAACGCCGCCGTCTACGCCGAGAACCGCGACCGCACGCTCGACGATGTGCTGGACGAGGCGCAGTGCGCCTTCGCCGACGTGCGCGCCGAGATTGCGCGCCTGAGCGACGCGGAGATGGATGATCCGGCGCTGATCGTGAACATGCCAGGCGTCCTCACGCCCTGGCAGTTGCTCGCGGGCAACACGTGGCGGCACTACGAGGAGCATCTGCCCGCGCTCCAGGCGCTCGCCGACATAGCGGGCTAATCCGTGTCTGACACGCCGGGCGCGCGGGTCGCCTCGATGATGCGGGCGCCCGTGACGGCCAGCAGATCGGCCACGCGCAGCTTGAGGTTGACGCCGCGCTGCCCGCCGTTGATGTACACCTCATCGAGCGCGGCGCCGGGGGCGTCCAGGTAGACCTCGAAGCGTTTGCCCAGCAGCGCCAGTGGCGAGATGCCGCCGACCTTCAGCCCGGTCAGCCGCTCCGCGTCGCGCTGGAGCGCCATGTGTACAGACTTCGCGCCGACACCACGCGCCACCAGCCTCAGATCAAGCTCGCGGTCGCCCGGCGTCACTAGCAACAGCTGGCGTCCGTCGTCGGTCAACGCCACCAGCGTCTTGAAGACGTGGTTGGCCTCTACGCCAAGCAGACCCGCCACCTCGGTCGCCGAGTGGATCGTGTCGCTATAGAAGAAGGAGGCATAGGCGATGTGACGCTGGTCGAGCGCGCGCATCGCGTTGGTCTTGGGGTGTTCCTCGCGCTTTGCCATCGCTTGCCTTCTCGCCCTCTCCGTTTGCGCCGCCTGCCACCGCCTGCCACCGCCTGCCACCACTGCTGGCACGATACCTGGCATGATACACTGTGGGGCGACAGGCGCCAGCCGCGTGTACTGTGAGCGTGAGCAGGGAGGGTATTGCCATCATGACGACAGATACGGTGACGCTTCACCTCCCCGACGATCTCTATCGCCGCATCGTGCATGTGTCGAGCCTCACGGGCAGCCCGCTGGAACGGGTCATCGTGCGTATGCTTGCTTCGAGTCTGCCGCCGCTGCCCGATGACTTCGCGCCAGCAACATGCGCCGCGCTCCAGCGGCTCGAACAATTGGGTGACAGCGAGCGCGCTGGGGGCCGGAATGGGCACGACATTTGAGTGGGACGAATCCAAAGCATTCATGAATACCCAAAAGCACGGTGTCAGTTTTGAGGAAGCAGCAACGGTATTTGAGGATCCATACTCTCTAACTATCAGTGATGAGGCGCATTCTGAGGAGGAAAGTCGCTTCGTTGATATTGGAGAATCCAGAAATGGTCGTCTCCTTGTCGTGGTGTACACCGAACGAGGCGAATCCATACGCATTGTCAGTAGCCGATTGGCAACCCGAGCAGAACGGAGGACATATGAGCAGCAAGCGACCTAGCGGGCAGGGTCAACAGGATCAGAGCGACAACATGGCGTCAGAGTATGACTTCTCGCGCGGCGTACGCGGCAAACACGCTATGGCTATGCGCAGCGGTTATACGATAACTATCCATAGCAGTGATGGCAAGACAGAGATTCACGACGTTGCGCCTCGACCTGGAACAGTTGTGCTGGATGCAGATGTGCGCGCGTACTTCCCCGATTCGGAAGCTGTCAATCGTGCGCTCAGGGGACTCATCAGCCTCGTCCCTCACCACCCTCCGATAAGCAAACCCGGATAAGCCAATCCGTACATTTCATTCAAGGCCACCTGCGCATGACCGCTTGCGCTGTCCACCACCGCTGGCATGATGCCCCATGCGCGGCAGGCAGCCATCCGCGCTGCTAGCGTCTCCCGCGTAGTTGGGCTGTGGCGTCAGTTCCTCCCGCGCTAGCGTGTGGCGTGAGATACGTCGCCCTGACTATTTCGGGGTCAATCGCACGGCCAGCGCCGTCGCTACATCCGTGTAGCCGAGACGGCGAGCGATGGCGACCGAGGGAAGATTGGCGCGCAGAGTCTGATAGTGGAGCAGCGCGCCACTAGCCAGGCAGCGCGCCGTCAGCGCAGAGACAACCGCCAGCCCAGCGCCCATCCCACGCGCGGCGGGCAGTGTGACGACGCCCACCGAGCGCATCACTATGCCTGGCCCCACCTCAGCGCCCGGCGCGCTGGCCAACGCAATCAAGGCCCCGTCACGCTCCAGCCCAACGATTGGCTGGTGGTCAAGCTGATCGAGCGTGATGGCGCTATCCTGCCAGTCGTCGGCTGGGCAAGCGGCGATGAAGCGGCGCAGCGCGGGCTGGTCGGCGGCAGTGAGTGGACGCACGCCAGGAATCGGCGTGGCAGGGCGGAAGGCGCCAGCATCGAGAAAGCCTTGGTACGATGGCCCGACGATCCGCTCCACACGCGCGCCCAGCGCGGCGCGCCAGAGCGCTGGGTCGGTGAGCGCAGTGAGTGGCGCCTCATCAATCGTCATCTGCCACGTCAGCGGAACAGTGATCTCGTTGAACATCCCATTGGGTAGTGAGACGACCGTCCGCTCGCCCATGCGCCAGACAGAGACGCCGACGTAACCGGCAAGATGCTCGCCATGCTCGATCAGCATGAAATCGTCATCGGGAATGTCGCTGAAGGTCAGATCAAAGCGCTGATCCACCCAGCGATGGATGGCGCCCCAGGTGGCGTCGGCGAGCATAATCACTACCCCTGACAGCGGTTGGAGGCGAGGGCAAATCGTGGACCCGCACAGGCGGGTCTTGTGGCGCCTCGCAGCCACCTTCAGGCGCGGTTTCAACCGCCCGCCTGCCCGCGCCTGCCCGCGCCTGCCCGCGCCCGCTAGTTCAGCGCGTCGTGTCCAGCGTCGGCAGAAGCGGGGGCATGCTGGCGGTGGCGGCAGTTGGGCTTGCCACAGCCGCCGGAGCCGGGGCGCTGCGGCGCGGGGGCGGGCTTCTCGTAGCCCTCGACCTCGCGCAGTGGCACCGTGATGGTGGCGCCGCTCTGCAGCATCACCTCCACCGATTCGCGCGGCACATTCACGCCCACTACACGGCCCGGCCCGCTGGGCGTGTGGACGATCTCGTTATAGTCGGGCATCTCGGCCTTGGCGGCGATGTAGTCGTCGTTCTCATAGGCCAGGCAGCACATCAGCCGCCCGCAGAGGCCGGAGATCTTGTTGGTGTTGAGCGGTAGCCCCTGCTCCTTGGCCATCTTGATCGAGACGACGTTGAACTCAGTCAGCCACGAGCTACAGCAGAGCGTCTTGCCACACATGCCGACGCCGCCCAGCAGCTTGGCGTGGTCGCGCGCGCCGATCTGCCGCAGTTCGATGCGTGTGCGGAACTGCGCGGCGAGGTCGCGTACCAGCGCGCGAAAGTCCACGCGCTCCTCGGCGACGAAGTAGAAGGTGAGGCGGCTGCCGTCGAAGGTATATTCCGCTTCGACCAGCTTCATCGGCAGCTCGTGCAGGTCTACGCGCTCGGCGCAGCGATGCAGTGCGGCCTTCTCCTTCGCCTTGTACGTCAGCATCTGACGTAAGTCATCCTCCGTGGCGAGGCGCTGCACAGGTTTGAGCGGTTCGCCGCCAAGTTCCGCCGTCTCGACCTGCTTCGGCGCGATGACAACCCGCCCGCACTCGATGCCCTTGGGCGTCTCGACGATGACCCACAGCCCCGGCTTGAGGTTGAAGCCAGCGGGATCGTAGTAGTAGATGCGGCCAGTGGGCCGGAAGCGGATGCCGACGACGGGTGTGGCGACTGCCGTAGCGTCTTGCGCAGAGTCTTGAGCGGGCTGCATAGAAGGGGCCTGTCGTTACTTGCCAGGGGGATAATACCCTGGGATGTCCGCCGCCAACGTAGCCCCGGCTCATCGCCCGCTGGATGGAGCGGATGGAGCGGATGAAGCGGATGAAGCGCAGGTGTCTACGCTGGCGGCGCGCTGACGATCGCTACTGGTTCTGGTTGACTTCCTCAGCCAGCAGAATCGCCTCGGCGACCTCGCGCATGGACTTGCGGTTGTTCATGCTGAGCTTCTGGATGCGCCGGAAGGCTTCCTGCTCGGTGAGCTTGTACTTCTCCATCAGCACGCCCTTGGCCTTCTCGACCACCTTGCGCGTGGCGAGCTGATCCTCCAGGGTCTTCACCTGCGACTCGATCTCGCGGAACTCCTGGAAGCGGGCGAGGGCAATCTCGATGGCGGGCTTGAGGTCGCTCTGGCGCCAGGGTTTGGTGACGTAGTTGACCACGCCAGCCTCGCGGGCGCGCTCGATCAGCTCGTCATCGCTGAAGGCGGTGAGCAGCACAACCGGAGCCAGCCGCTCGCTGGTCAGCACGCGCGCCGCCTCGATGCCATCCATCTCTGGCATGCGGATGTCCATGATGATGAGGTCGGGGCGCAGCTCGCGCGCGAGGTTGATGGCGCTCAACCCGTCGCCGACATCGCCAACGACGAGGTAGCCCTGACGCTGCAACTCCTCGCGCAGGTCCATGCGAATCACCGAATCGTCCTCGGCGAGAATAATGCGTGTAGGCATACTGTCTATCCCTCGCTTCCCGTCCGCGCCACGCTGGGCCACGGCTGCGCGTCATCGAGCAGTCCTACTTTTCGCGCGCAGTATAGCACATGCGCGGCGAGGGAGCGGAGCAGCAGGCGAGCGGCGGATGGAGAGTAAAGGGCAGTGACTATCGCGGGCTTCGATCCTTATCCAGAGGTCTCGCTCTCGAACAGCGCCAGATACTCGTGATAGGAGAAGCGGCGATTGCGCCCTTGGTGCGTTGTCTCCTTGAGTATTCCAAGCCGTTCGAAGGTAGCGATGAGCTGGTTTGCCGCTTTTGGTGTCACATCCTCATGCTGCGTGACCAATCGCACTGTGGTAATTGGATGCACATAGAGAAATTCGAGCAGGTGTAGCCCTCTGCCAGCGCCACGAGGAAGCGCTTCCATGACAAGCATGCGATGGCGCTCGCGCATGGAGACGATGGCACGCGCTGTGGTCGCTGCTTCCTGTGCGACACTATGGATGCCCCGCAGGAAGAACTTGAGCCAGTCTTCCCAGGCTCCGTCGTCGCGGATGCGCTGCAAGCAGGCATAATACTCTGGCCGATTGGCGTTGATGTAGTACGACAGGTAAAGAAGCGGCCTGCGCAATATCTGGCGCTCACACAGCAAGAGCGTGATGAGCAGCCGTCCTATACGCCCATTGCCATCCAAAAAGGGATGAATCGCTTCAAACTGCGCGTGGATCAATCCAATTTTGAGCAGCGCAGGCAACCTATCGTCGCCATGTATGTATCGCTCCAGATCGCTCAGCGCCCGTTGCATCTCATCAGGCGGAGGAGGAACATATCTGGCCGTCTTGAAGGTATCACCGCGAGCGCCTATTAGATTCTGCACACGGCGGAACTCGCCCGGGTCTTTGTCGCTTCCACGTACACCGGAAAGCAGCCGCTGGTGCATCTCACGGATCAGACGGTTCGAGATTGGCAGCGTGTTCAGGCGGCTCAGCCCATAGTTGAGCGCAGCGATGTAATTGACAACCTCCTCGACATCCTGCGGATTCTCTGGTTCCGCAGCCTCGGCCTCGAACGCAACAACATCGGTAAGAGACGCCTGCGTTCCCTCGATCTGGCTCGATTGCACAGCCTCTTTGTTGACGTACATCGCTACAAAGAGGTCGGGATTCGGCAAGATGTCACTTTCACCGTCAAGGCGTCCAAGCGCACGCTCCGCAAGCGCGAGCAGGCGCGCCAACTCGTCATCCCAGATAAGCGGCGGGTTCGGTGGCAGTGGTTTAGGGATGAAGGCGTCATATCCGCCATGGCCGATTTGCCATACAAACTCGCCTGCGCGCGTCGCCTGACCGCCAGTGTTCCGCATGAAAGTACTCACTTCCTACGCCATATGTTACTTTGAACGTCTCTAACTACATTAAAGGCCGTTCCTGGACTGCCATATGTTACCTGGGTATCATGAGCAAGACACGTATGTTACTTTGAATGCTCTTAAGTATATTATAACTCATCCCACGGCCCCACCTATGCAGGGCTGGTCGCTCAACCCTCCCAGGCGTCCCAGACACAGTGGCGCCCCTCCCCACACGATGGCGAGAAGGGGCGCGCCGCTTCTCCCCTCCCCCCGCACAGAGCGGGGGAGGGGCTGGGGGAGGGGGTTGCCGCTACCCTGCGTTAGTGGGGCGCTCGCCCAGCGTCACGGTAGTTGTGTGTGTGCTGGTCCCGCGCATATAGGTGATCTTGACCTGTGTGCCGGGCTGCTTCGAGAGCAGCGCCGAGGCGAGATCGTTGTTGTCGTTCACCGTCTGGCCGTCAACGGCGGTGATGATGTCCTGCGCCTGCAAACCTGCTTGCTGCGCCGGACTGGAGCCGCTGGCGGAGTTGGCGAACCCGACGATCAGCACGCCCGATTGCGCGCCCAGGTGATAGGTGGCGGCGAGTTGCGGCGTCACATCTTCCCCCTGAATGCCCAGGAACCCCTGACCGGAATTGACCAGATGGCCGTGCTTAATGAGCTGATCCATCACAAATTTCACGCGGTCGGAGGGGATCGCGAAGCCGATGCCGTTCGCGGCGCCACCGCTGCTCGGGTCCACTGCGCCCAGCGTCGGCAGGCCGATCAGCTGGCCGCTCAGGTTGACCAGCGCGCCACCGCTATTGCCGGGATTGATCGGCGCGCTCGTCTGAATCAGCCCGGTCAGCTCCTGCGCTGGACCGTCCGGGCCTTCGCTAGCCGTGCGGTTGAGCGCGCTGACAATGCCAAACGTCGCCGACTGCTGCAAGCCGAGCGGGCTGCCCAGCGCCACGGCGAATTGCCCCACCTGCGCCTTGTTTGAGTCGCCGAATGCAATCGGCTGCAAGGCTGAGCCAGCCGAGACTTTCAGCACCGCCAGATCATCCTGTGGAGCCTCGCCGACCAAGGTGGCCGGGTAGGTCTTGCCGTTGGAGAGCAGCACCGAATACTGCGAGAAGCCCGCCACCACATGGTCATTCGTCACGATGTAGCCATCGCTGGAGACGATCTCACCGGAGCCGATGGCCTGGCCCTGGCTGCCCTGCGACTGCACCTGCACCACCGACGGTTGCACCGTGCGAATGACGTTGATGATCTGCTGCTGCAAGTCCTCTGCGGCGGGCGCCACAGCCACCGTTGCGGCGGGCTGCGCTGCGGCGGTTCCCGCGGCGCCGTCGCCGTTGCGGCCCAGCGCCAGGCCCACCCCTACGCCGATGACGATCAGCGCGACCACGATCACTGCCAGCAACGCCAGCAGCCATGGCGCGATACCCCGCCGCCTGCTGGGAGGCTGCGGTGGCTGATAGCTCGGCGCTGGCTGATAGGGCTGATACTCTGGGGCGGTCTGCTGCTGCGGTTGAGAATAGGGCTGATACGGCTGCGAATACGGCGCCAGGTTCGCCTGCGCGCCTGGCGCCGCGTCAGCCTGTCCAGGCGTAGGCGCGCCCGGCGATGGCGTCTCTGGCTCAGCCGGGCCATCGAAACGCTGATCGGGGGGAAGTGAAGAAGCCATGCGTCTCTATCCTCTCATGCGGGGCTACGCAGCGAACCCGAAAACGTCGGCCTGAGGAACGGCAAGCGCTCGCGCCGATGCGCTCTGCGCCATCGTCGTCTGTTATCGGCTGTCGCCGTTTGTCGCAGGCTGTCGCATATGGCAGGCCGAGATGACCGCGAGTGCGTGCGTCTGGGCGTCGCGCAGATGTCGCGCGCCGTCAGGCGCCTCCTCAGTTTATCACCTGCCTTCGGCACGGAGGCCCCTGCCTTCAGGCAGGGGGTCAGCGTCGTCTCTCGCGTGGTGTGGTAGAGTGCCTGTGTGCTTAGGCACTCCGCTTTGGTGGAGCGAACAGTTTGCACACCGCACCTTCCCCAACCGAACATTCGTGGCGTTGCCGGCAGAAATCGTTGCCAGCGTAAAATGTTGGGCGTACACCACTCGATGGCGCATCCGCGACAGCATTTCGGTGCTGTCGGGCCTCGGTCATCAGGCCAGACGCGGCGGCTTTGTCGTTCCGGGCTAGCTGCAAGCCCCTGCCTTTAGACATGGGGTAGATGACTATACGCTCGCCCGAAGCAAAAGTGAAAAGACGCGGGAGGCATTCCCGCGTCTCTTCGATCTCTGTGAGAAATCTCTCACAGCGCTTCACTTTTGCTCTCACCCAATGGGTCGGCTGGTCGGGCGCCTGCGTACTCAGTAGTCAGGCGCGCTCGACCGATCACCTGACCGATCACCTGACCAATCGGGCGAGTCGCGCAGCGCATCGGCGCGCCAGCGTGGCGAGGGTGGCAGTTCGAGCGGATCCGCCAGCCCCAGGTTGGGGTCGCTGGGCCACAGGCTCGGCAGGCTGGGGACGCTGGGAACACTGGGGACGCTGGGCTGCCCAAACTGTGGCCGCTGCGCTACGGAGTCTGACTCGGCTGCCTGCCAGCCACGGAAGAGATGCGGCGCCACCACCTGTCCGGTTGGCGCAGTATCGTCGGGCAGATCGGGCGTATCGGGTGGCGGCGGTGTGCGCAGCAGCGCCAGCAGATCATCTAGCATCGTGCCGGTCGCGTCCGGCCACGACCACGACAGCCCCAGCCAGGCTCGCTCGATCACGCGCGTCAGCCGCCGTGTCGCCGATTCCAGACGCTTGCGCTCGGCGCGATCATAGCGCAGGTCTATCAGCCGGTCGGCCATCGTGTTGACCTCGTCGGCGACGACACTCAGCGCGCCACGCGCATAGACCCGCTCTGGCTGCTCGCCGCGCAGCGCCTGGGCCAGCGCCCGCCGCAACGCCTCGGCGTCGTCCTCGGTCTGCGTGCGCAGGCGGTCGAGCTGCGCCTCGGTCAGCAGCGCGGCATGCTCCACAGCGCGCCCACGCGCCACCACGTTCAGCCGACTGATGTAGAGGCTATTGAGGATGCTGACCGCCAGCCACAGTCCCACCAGTGGCAGCGCGACATCCACCAGCGCCGCGCCCACGCCACTCAGCGACAGGGTTGGCGTCAGCGCGCCAGTCAAGGTCAGCGCCTCGTCGGCAATGAAGAGCGCCAGCCAGCCAAGCGCGAGGGCCACTGCGCTGAGGCGTCCCGCGCCACGCAGCGCCAGCGCCGCGCTCGCCGGGGCCAGCGCCAGCAGGGCAGCGCGCGGACCGAGCAGCGCCAGCGCCCACGTCAGCGCGCCAAGCTGCGAGAGCGCCAATGCCAGCGTCGCCAGCCGTGGCCGCTCTGTCTGCGCGCAGATGTAGCCCAACGCGGCGCCCAATCCGACGATCAGCGCCAGCGCCAGCGCCCAGTTGAAGACCGCCAGCGCATCCGGGCCAGCCGAGCTACGTAGCGCCGCGATCACCGCGATCAGCGCCGCGACACAGGCTAGCGCCACCTGTCCGCCTGCCGTCCATGAGAGCACCACCGCACGCGGCGAACGCATCGCCCGGGCGCGCAGTCGCGCTCCAGTTGTTTGGGCGCGCCGCGAGAAGTGCGCATCGGGTTGCGGCGCATCCGCATGGCGCGCGGCGCGCCGCCCGAACCGCTCGGCAGGCGCGCGTGAGACGGCTGGCGCATCAAACGGCAGGCGCGTCGTGGCTCGAGGCGCCGTTACCTCCACGTCATCTTGCGCAGGCGCGCCAGGCAGCGCAACCGCCGCGACGGGCCGCGTCTCTGGGGCGGAGCGTCGCCGTGCTGCCTGCATCCACCACATCCTGGACGGAGCGACATCAGGCGGCGCTGAGGTCTCCGCTGACGCCGCGCTGGGAGCGTGAGAAGCTCGCTCAGTCTCGTTCGCCTGCTCCTCCTGCTCCTCTTGTAGGGCATATGGCGCTGTCAGCGATGGAGCGTCCATCGAAGGAGCCGACTCTAGTGATGTGTCCTCGCCAGCGTTCCCGTCGTCTGCGTCCGCATCTTCCACGATGTCCGCGATGTCCTGCGCGGTGAGGCGCTCAGGCTCGACCAACGGCTCCGTGGGGCGCACAGCGCGCAGGCGCGGCGCAGTATCCTCGTCGGCAGTGGTCGTGGCTGGCTCGGCGCGCGAGGATAGCGCTGCCATCACTGCCAGCGTCGGCATCTTGCGCAGCGGGGTGGTGGGCGGCGCCGCTTCCCCCGCCAGCTCCGCCAGCGTGGACGTTTCGGCGGGCGCTTCGGCAGCCGTTTCGGCGGGCGGCGCGACGAGCGCGGCAGGTTCCGTGGTGGGAGCGAGCGGAGAGGGTATCTCAGCGGCCTCCACATCTGGCGCAATCAACGTCGCTGTGTAGACTGGCGCGTCGCTGCTCTGGGCGTCGCTGCTCTGCGCGCTCATCGGGGCGGAGTCAGACGCATGCGGCGCCAGGCTGGCGACATCCGCTGAGGTATCGTCACTCGCCGCGATTGCTGATGGGGCAGGCGCCAGCAGCGTCACCTGCTTGCGTGGCGGCCTGGCGCGACGCGCCTCCACCTGCCCTGGCGCGGTCCGCCTCGGCGCCTTCGCTCCTGTAGGGGTAATCGCGAGGGGCGTGGCTGGCGCGAGCGAGGATGGGCGCCGCGCCTTGGTGGCTGGTTGTGCGCGCTTCTGGCGTGATGCCGGACGCGAGGCCGGACGTGAAGCCGGACGTGAAGCCGCGGCTGCGGTCATCGCACTCTCCGCTCGCGGCTGCGACTGAGGCCGCTTCGTCGTTTTGTGTTGGCGATGGGTCAATGGGAGCGCTCGGGCCGTCTTGCGTGAGGTCGACTTACTACCGCCTCGATCCGCCATCTGTGGCCCTCCTCTCTCGAATCTCGATACGCTCAGCTGCTCCTGAGCCAGGCAGGCTGTATCGCTTGACAATCGCGCACTTGCGTGGCAAACTGCACATTGGTGGATAGTGGCCCGCTGTTGACGCGCTGAGCGCTTGTATGCGCCGCGTGTCGCTGCGTCGCCGTTCCCACCCGCGCTGAAGGAACGAGTACGCGACGCTTGCGCGCACAGAGAATCCGGGGTTGGTGCAACCGGATCGCGCGAGCGCGCCGAAAATCACTCCTGAGCCGCTACCCGAACCGCTGCCGTCATGGGCGCATCACGCGCGTGACGCTGGCGCCGGAGGCGTAGCCGGAACCCGCCCGTTATCATGCGGGGAGACGTCATCGCGCGTCTCATCGAGTGGACCACCGTCGGTGCCTGCGTCTTGTGGCGTCTTGCGTAAACGTCAAGCGTACATCCCAAGACGATTGGCGTCGGCGTGCGGTCAATCAGGGTGGTACCACGGGGTAACTCTCGTCCCTACTGACAGGTAGGACGGGAGTTTTTTTTTTTATGGGCTCACGCCGGTTCCCGACCAATTCTGATGTGGTCGTTGGTCGGTCGCCAGAAACGAGGATTTCCCATGCCACAGCTTCCCGCGACGGTTCTGCTCTATCACGACGATAGCTACCTGCGCCAGTTTGAAGCGGAGGTGGTGGCAGTCGAGGGGGGCGCGCTTGCGCTGGACCGCACGGCGTTCTATCCCGGTGGTGGCGGGCAGATGGCCGACCAGGGCGCGTTGACAATTGGCGAGCGGCGTCTGCCATTGGCGGGGCTGCGAAAGGAAGGCGAGATCGTCTGGCACGAGCTGACGCCGGAAGCGGGCGAAATGCCTGCCGTCGGCCAGCGCGTCGCCGGGGAGATTGACTGGCCCTTCCGCCTGCGGATGATGCGCACGCACACCGCGCTACATCTGCTCTGTGGGCTGATCTTCACGCACTATGGCGCGCAGGTCACAGGCGGCCAGATGTATCCCGACCGTGCGCGCATGGACTTCGCGATGGAGGGCTTCTCGCCTGCGCTGGTGGCCGAGATCGAAGCCAGTGTCAACCAGGCCATCCGCGAGAATCATCCGATCAAGGTCTATCGGCTGCCGCGCGAGCAAGCCATGCAGATTCCCGACCTGATTCGCACTAAGATCAACCTGCTGCCACCTGATATACAGGAGATACGCATCGTCGAGATCGTCGGAGTAGACCTCCAGGCCGACGGCGGCACGCATGTCCACACGACCAGCGAGGTTGGCGGCGTGCGCATCCTGAAGACGGAGAACAAGGGCAAGCTGAACAAGCGTATGGAGATCGCCCTGGTTGACGAGTAGGGGGCAAAGTACAGTGCGCCAGAACCTCACCCCTAGCCCCCTCTCCCGCCAGGAGAGGGGGAATCCGGACTCCCCTCGCCTCGTGGGAGAGGGGGCTAGGGGTGAGGTCGCGCCCGGCCGCTACACATCAACAAATGACAACGAATGAGATAGAGGACGAACATGGCAGAGACATCTGATACGACTGATACGACTGATACGACCCAAAAGCCTCGCGGCGCTGCCCGGCGCGCGCCCGCCAAAGCGAGCCAGGCGAGCCAGGCGAGCCAGGCGGGCAAGCCAACGCGCGCGAACGGCGCGAAAAGCGCAAAAGCCCGCAAGCCAGCCAAGGCAGCGACGAGCGGCGCAAACGGCGCAAATGACGCAAGTGGCGGCGGGCAGTTCTTCGCGCCGGTCGTGGCGCCGACCCGCGTGGACTATCCACTGCTGGAGGAGGCAATCCAGCAGTGGTGGGACGAGCGCGGCATCCTGCAGAAGTACCTGCATC
>JAICSR010000059.1 GCA_025936795.1 Ktedonobacterales bacterium
ATGCAGAAGAAACAAGGCAAGGAAGAGCTGGACGCGCATGAACGGCCTTGCGCATAGGGCGGATCGCGTCCAACCTGTGCGACAGGTTAACAGCGCTGTGCTGTTGCGCCCTGCATGGCGCCGGTGAGCTGGATGTCAAGATCCCGAGCGAGGCGATGGCTCCGTCACCGATTCGGCTACCTGTTTCAGATAGCGATTCCTGGAGAGCAACAAGCTTTTCATGTAGTGGGTAAGGAACAAGCTCTCAGCGAGTCGGCCCAGGACGCCCAGCGGCGCCCGGAAGAAGAACACGTCAATCATGAGTGTCCCATGGGGCTGAGGAACAAAGACATGCGTATGGCGCAGTTGCTGGAAGATACCCGCGACCATCTCATCGGTAAAACGAGTAGGGCGTTCGTATGCGCTAATTTGTGACGTCAGATGCTGCCTGATGCCAAAGTGCACGGCTTCCCACGTCACAGTATCCCCCAAACGCATCTCGCCCGCCAACACCCCCGCAATCGGGCGTTCATGCGCGGACGCCTGGGACTGGGCATGCGCATCAACGCTGAGCGAGAGGTCGAAACAGCGCTCTGGCGGCGCATGGATGAACGTTTCTAAGCGGATCGTTGGCATCCAGTGAGACCCCCTATCTTGTTGTCAGGGATGGGATGGGATGGACTTCCTTCTGTACAGAGCATAGCGCCACAGTATGGCAGCGTCTCGTCGTCAGGCGAGTTTGCCATTGGCAACCGGAGAGAGTTGGTTGGGGTTGGCGCACGGCGACTGAGCATGAATGCCCTATGGTAGGCTGCAGATAACGCTCGGCCCTGGCCTTCAGGCCGCCGTTCGCGTGGTGTGCTCTGGCCTATCAAGGCCAAGAGCGTCGAGCGCGCCAAGAGCACGGCGTAACCTCGCCGCGTATCTCCTTTCGCAAGAGCGCTGGTACGCTTTTCTGACACCAAACGCATGCTATCATCGCCAGCGGAGGGCGCAGCATGCGCGACGTGAAGGAATCGTACCCATGGACAAAGGACAGGAAGAGCGTGGCGAATACTGGGAATAATGGACGCGTCTTTGTTAGTCACTCACATGATGACAATGAGCGTTGCGCCCCGTTGCTGACGGCGCTGGACGCCTGGGGAGTGGATTACTTCTTCGATACGCAAGGCCTCGCCGCAGGCCAGCAGTTGAACGAGCGCATCCAGCGCGAGCTAGGCGCGCGCGACATCATGCTGCGTATTTGCGCCGCTGCGACTCAGCGCTCGTTCTGGATGAGCCTGGAGGGGACGGCCTTTCGTGGTTTGCAGGCCAATGACCAGCGACAGGGCCATAGCGCGCGGCGCGTCCTCATCAATCTGATCCTCGACGGCGACTATACCCGCGAGCCATTCGACGCTGCCACCCTCTTCATAGACGCCGCCAGCAGGCCGCGTGGCGTCTGGCTGGGTGATCTCGCGCGCGGACTGGGAGTGACAGGCAGCCATGGCGGCGCCAGCGTCTCACGTCGCGCGCTGGTTGGCTATGGGGCTGCCGCCGTTCTCGCCGTGGGGACGAGCGCAGGCGCGGGCGCGCTCTATCTCGATTATCATCCTCAGTCTGCCCTGGCAGTCGCGGCCCAGAAAGGACCGGGCAGCGTCGCCTGGAAGATAGTTGGCGCAAGCCCCCAGAAAGATGTTCCAGCGGCTCCGACTGTCGCAGGAAACACGCTCTACACGATGAGTGTGTCTGGGCTTACCGCCTACGATCTCACGCGCATGTCCAGCGCAGGGCCAGCGCGGCTCTGGCAGAAGCGCTATACGCCACAAAGCGCCTTTACCTCGGTGGCGGCCTATGGCGACACGCTGTACGTCGGCGTTGACTCCGCCATCTACGCCGTGCGTGCGGCCACCGGCGCAAAGCTGTGGAGCGCCTCACCGCCCGATAGCGATGGCGGGGCGATCAACTCCACGCCCGTCCTCGGCGCGGGCGCGCTCTACGCGATCTCCGAGACAGGCTCGCTCTATGGCTTCCGTGCGAAGGACGGCGCGCAGTTGTGGAGCACGAAGATCGAGGCCGCGTTGTCGCGCGATCACACCTCTGGCCCGGCGGTAGACGGCTCCTCCATCTACATCGGATCACTCGATCATCATATCTATGCGCTCGATGCGCGCGATGGTTCGATCCAGTGGAAGCTGCTGACGAGCGGCAAAGTGATCTCCAGTCCGATCGTCGTCAATGGCGTGGTCTACATCGGCTCCGCCGACAACTACGTCTATGCGCTCAACGCGCGCGACGGCTCAGTCAAGTGGAAATACCTGACTGGCGACGATGTCAATTCATCGCCGAATGTGGTGGATGGTGTCGTGTACATCGCCTCGGACGACAAATACCTCTATGCCCTCGATGCTGAGAGCGGCAATCCCTACTGGCGCGCTCCGATGGGAACGCTGGACGCCAGCAGCGGGCTGATCTCCGACGCCAGCCCGGTCACCTGCCAGCCAGCCGTCACAGGTGACAGCGTCAGCGTCATTGACACGCTCAATTTCATCATTCGCAGCTATAACCGCCTGGATGGCGCCGTCCGCTGGACCTACACCTCGCGCGATACCGTGGAGAATGTTGACCCCATCGGCGTCGGGGGGCTGATCTACTTCGGCTCTGGCGACGACACGCTCTATGCCTTCAGCGCATAGCCGCATATGGCGTGAGGGCCAGTAGCAGCGCGGCGTCAGGTCATCCACCTGTCCAGGAGAGAAATGGCATGCCCGGCAACGGTAAGATTTTCGTCAGCCACACCCACACGGATAACCAGCGCTGCGAGTCGCTGCTCGCCGCGCTCGACGCCTGGGGCGTAGACTACTGGTTCGATGTGCAGCAGCTCGACGCTGGCCAGCAACTGACGCCACGCCTGCAAGAGGCCATTACGCAGCGCGATGTGCTCTTGCGCGTCTGCACGACCAATACACCCACCTCCTACTGGATGAACCTCGAATTGAGCGCGTTTCGCGCCATCCAGTATCAAGAGCGGCGTCAGCGCCCAGAGCAACGGCGCTGCATTGATCTGATTCTCGACCCTGGGTATACGCCAGGATCGTTGGAGCGTGCGGAATTCACGATTGACGCGGCCAACAAGCCAGCGCATGTCTGGCTCGCGGAACTGGCGGCGGCGCTCGGCGTCACGCTTAGCCGGGGCCGACGGCGCACGGTCAGCCGCCGTGCGCTGCTTGGGCTGGGCAGCGCAACGGTGGTTACAGCGGCGGCCCTGGCCAGCGGCGGCCTCGTCGTCAAGTCGCGCCTCGACGTTGCCAGTGCGGGTCCTGCGCCCTACCCCAGGCCGAAAACGATTGCCTTCACCAATCCGCAAACACTCGACAGCCGCATCAAGTGGTATTTCAAGGCTGGCGACCTGGATATGGGGGTGGCGCTGGCAGGCGATGTCGTTATCGCGTGTACAGATGACGGCCTTTTCGGTCTCAACACCAGCGATGGCTCGCCACGCTGGTTTCATCCCGATCTCAGGGGCGATTCCAGCTCCACGCCGGTCGTCGTGGGTTCCACACTCTATCTGGCGACGGGTGACGCATTTACGGGCATACTCGTTGCGCTGGATACCGTCACCGGATCACTGATCTGGAAGGCGCAGACGAACTCCACGACTGACGATACCAATTTCTCGATAGCACAGAACACGATCTATTTGCTCACTGACGACAACTTCGTCGCCGCATACAGCACGCGCGACGGCTCACGGCGCTGGCAATCTCCCGTCAGAATCCTCACCGCTGGGGTACCCGATCGCTTCCCGCTGGCGAACGCGAGCGGCGTCTATGTTGGCGGCTCCGATGGCGTCATCACCGCGCTCAGCCCCGCCGATGGCTCACTGCTGTGGACCTTTCAGGCGGGTGGCGACATCGGCGCCGGACTGGCGCTCGGCGCTGGCGTTGTCTACGCTGGCGCGGCAGATCAGCATCTCTACGCGCTCAACGCCGCCGATGGCTCGCGCCTCTGGCGCTTTACCGCTGAAATAGAACTGCGCGCCCCAGCCGTCGCTGGCGATGTGCTCTACATCAGCAATGGGGACAATCTCACGGCGATAGATGCGCATACAGGCGCGCAACGCTGGCAGGCGCCGACGGGCGACGCGGATGATCCCATCGGTGGGCCTGTGACCGTCGTTGGCGACACCATCACTGCGCCTGGAGGCGCGTATCTGTTTGCGTTCAGCGCGCAGAGCCGCGCGCTGCAATGGCGCTTCCAGTCACAGCCATTCGACATTAATCAGAATGCGCCGGTCGCGGCTGGCTCGACGGTCTATTGGTCGGCGGCCAACCCCACACTGTATGCGCTCGATACGACCGCATAGCGACCATCACGTGAGGCGCCAAAAGCTAGCAGGTGAGGAAAAGAGCCAGTATGGGGGGCAACGTCTATATCAGCCATGCGGATGAAGACATCCAGCGATGCGCGCCGATCCTGCGGACACTGGAGTCGTGGCAGGTGTCCTACCATTTCGATGCGCTCGACCGTCGCTCTGGCCAGACGCTCTCGCAGGAGTCGCAGCAGGCGTTGGCGGACTGCGCGGTGCTGCTGCGAGTGTGCACGCGCTTCACCGATCGCTCGTACTGGATGAGTATCGAGGCAGGCGCGCTGCTGAGCTTGCAGGCGGATGACTACCGCGCAGGGCAGCCAGAGCGCCACAAGATCGTCAACCTCATCCTGGACTCTGCCTACGTCCCTGCGCCATTCGACATCAGCTCGACCGTGATTGACGCCACCAACACGCGCTGGCCTGGTTGGGTCAACGATTTGCGCCGCGCGCTCGGTCTGGCGCCGCTGCAGGACATCGCGCGCATCGCGCACGACATCAACCCACCGCCCGCCAGAGGCATGAGCAGGCGCGCCGTCATCGGCCTGGGCGCCGCAGGGGTCGCGACGCTCGCCGTCGGCGGCGCAGGCGCCACGCTGCTGGCGTCGCGCATTGGGGGGAAGGCCAGCACCCCACACGCCACATCCACGCCGCCCTCACGCGATGCGCGGCTGCGCTGGTCGTTCTCTACGGGCAGCGCCAGCGATCTGGCCGCCAACCATGCTGCCATCAGCGGCGGCGCGGTGGTCGAAGGCAACACGCTCTATGTCGCCACGCAGACCGGTGGGGTCTACGCGCTCTCGCTGACGGGAAAACAGTTCTGGCGCTATGCCGCTGCGGGCGGCTCAGCGATCTATCAGCAACCTGCCCTCGCAAACAATGTGCTCTACATCTGCGCCTATCATGTTGGGGTCGTCGCCATCCAGAACGGGGCCAAGCTGTGGATGCATAGCGGCGGCTTCTCCTTCACCCATCCGGTGATCGCAGAGAACAAGCTCTTCGTCAATGCCATTGCCGAAGACTTCACCTTTGTCACAGCCTACGACCTGATGACAGGCGCGCAGGTGGGCGCCTACGGGCCAGAGCACTTTAGCATCCCGACCTCAGGCGTCGCCGTCGCCAGTCATCTCCTCTACTGCGGGGCGCAGGACGGGTATCTCTATGCGCTGGACATGACGAAGACGCAGGCGCAGCAAGTCTGGCAAGCGGACACCGGAGCCGCGCGCCAGGCGAAGGAGAGCGTCCTGAACCAGCAATATTATGTCCAGACGCTCCCGACGATTGTAGATGGGACACTCTACGTCGGCTCAACCGACTTCAACCTCTATGCGTTCGATGCGGCGACGGGAGCGCAACGCTGGGTGTTCGCCACCAAGGGCGCCATTGGGTACTCGAATACGGCTGTGGCGGATGGTGTGGTCTATGTGGGGTCGGCGGATCACACACTCTATGCGGTCGACGCGCAGACCGGCAAGCAGCGCTGGAGCTACGCAACCGGCAGCAGCGTCATCTCGTCACCGACAGTGGCCAATGGCAAGGTCTATCTCGGCTCCGGGGATCACGCCGTCTATGAACTCGACGCACAGACGGGCGCGCTCAGCCACACCTACACGACCTCAGGGAAAGTTTTCGCGCAGCCAACTGTGCACGACGATGTCCTCTATGTGTGCGACCTGCAGGGCTACGTCTATGCCTTTGGGCTGAAGTAGTCTGCGTCTCACGTCGGCAAACGGCCACCGTGGCAAACGGACGGCGTGGCAAACGCCGTGCGCACAGCCAGGAGCCGCTGGCTCGACACTGTGCGCTGCCGAGGTCAGCGGCTCTGTCTATGCGTTTGTGGCTTGGTTGCGTGCGGTCTGGAGATAACCGGATCAGCGCTGATCGGGCGTCCTGGCTCGGATGCGCTCTGACCTGGATGGACCTGGATGGTGAGCAGTCGGAGACGGTAGCACAGCGCCAACGCTGGCGCCGTGTCGGGATGCGAGCATGCTGTGCGGCGCACCACGCTGTGCGCCCGCTACGTGTTCATCACTAGCGCGATTCGCGCATGCGCTGGTTGTTGGAACCTTCGGTGAACCGACTGACATCGCTGTTCACGTCCGCATCGTCGTCGGCGTCTTCGCCTTGCGGCGCCTTGCGCTCCCCTCCGCCACGTGGCCCACTATCGTCGCCTTGTGGCGCAGTGGTCCCGCCAGCGCCGCCTGTGGAGAGCGAATAGCCGACCCCAGGAACTGTGCGAATGAACTGCGGCTTGCTTGGCTCCCGCTCGATCTTCTCGCGCAGGTGCCGAATGTGCGCTTTGATCAGGTACGTGTCGCCGTCGTCGCCGTAGCCCCAGGCGTGCGTGACGATCTGGTTCAACGTGCAGACATCGCCAGTATTCGCCGCCAGGAGCTGCAGAATGCGACTCTCGGTGGGCGTCAGGCGCGACATCCGACTATCCACTGTCACCTCGTTGCGCGAGGCATCGAAGTGAATGGGGCCAACATTCATGATAGACGAAGGCTGCCGCTGCAACGTCGAGCGCACGCGGCGCCCCAGCGCATGAATGTGCGCCAAGAGTTGCCGTGGCATAAACGGCTTCAGCAGGAAGGCGTCTGCGCCCGATTCGAGGCACTGCACTTCCAGTTGCGGGTCATGCTCGGTCGAGACCGCGAGAATGAGCGCGTCGCGCTGCGTGCTCAACTCCCGACACATCGCGAGCGTGTCCGCGCCCGCCATAGACACATCCAGAATGACGAGGTCTGGCTCATGGGTTTCCCAGGACGAACGAATGCGATCGGCGGTGAAGCTACAGTTCACCGTGTTGCCGCGAGCGCGCAACCACCCCGTTAACATCTCAACCATGTCGCGGTCTGAATCGACAACCAGAATGTTCAAGCTGTCCCCCATATCCTCACATTGCGGTGCAAATGGCTTGCACCTACTCCCCCCGCAAGTTGACATCCAATACAACCTGCGGATCAGCCTTGGTTTGTGGAACGCACGTGGATATAGCGCTGTGTCATAGGGATTGCTCGCAGCTCTGCGGGGTTTACGCCGGCTGTTAGGAGTGATCCAGCGTCTAGCTCAAGCATGACACAGCGGTCGCGTCTACTAGCATACACGGTGATAGACGACGCATGTGTGGATTAAGCCACAGAAATGTGTCGGAACGGCTAGAATTACTCAGATTTACGTACTCAAGGTGCAGAAAAACGACCCGCTGAGGCTCCAGAAGGTGGAGAGCGGTGAGGAGGGGGATCGCAGGTTGTGGTCGTTGTGCAAGCGTCCTGCGCAGAGAAGGGCGTGTTTCGCTGCGCTTGTCGTCCTGTCTACACGCCCCCCTTGCCGCGCACAGCGGCTGGCGCTGTGAGAACGATCAGCTTCAGGTCGTACCAGATCGAGCGGTTGCTGAGGTAGGCGATGTCCATCTCAACCATCGCGCCGTAGCTGACGGTTCCACGCCCGTAGACCTGCCACGGCCCTGTCAGCCCTGGCTTGCCCAGCAGCCGCTTCATCGCCTGCGGATTGTACATCTCGACTTCATAAGGCACCGGTGGACGCGGCCCGACAAACGACATGTCGCCGATGATGATGTTCCACAGTTGGGGCAACTCATCGAGGCTGGTTCGGCGAATGAACTTGCCGATGCGCGTGATGCGCTTGTCGTCGCCGAGCTTGTACGGCGCGTCGGTCGTTCGCTCGCGGTTGAGCCGCTCGCCTTGCATGAACCGTTTGACGGCGTCGCGATGAACGCCGACATCGGCGTTGTTACACATCGAACGGAATTTGTAGATATCGAAGTGTACGCCGTTCTGGCCCACCCGCTTCTGCTTGAACAGGATCGGACCAGGGGAGTCACATGCGACCAGGGCAGCCACGATGGCCATGATGGGGATGAGCAGCACGAACAGAAGGATCGCTAGCGACACGTCAAGGAGGCGTTTTGCGACAAAGTATCGCTCTTCCGCTACACGTACACGTTCGCCGAACGTTGCGGGCGCCGCCATAATCTGACCTCCCATCATCTCTACACAAAGGGCGGAGCGCACGAATACACCTACTAGAGTAGCGGCGTCGGATGGAGCCTCAGTGTAGATAGATGTAGTGATTTGGGTAGAGATGACCCTCGCGTGGGATGGAAACGCACACGCGGGCGCGCTGTAGACAAGATCAGGCCCCACCAGCGATTGCCGCGCTGACGGCTGCCCTGACGATGGCGTGTCGTCCCTCCCTGGGCGAGCGGTCGGTGTCGCGTGTGATTTCCTGCACTCGTACCCAGAGGCGCCACCTCAATTACACAGCAGCGGTCACAGCCAACACACGCTCCGCTGGTAAGCTGGATTTCATTGAGACGTATGCGCCAGACCGTGTGGAGAGCGATGCAGCGAGACCACATCGCAGGTCGCAGCGGTTTGCGGCGCAGAGTATGAAGGGAAATGAGGGGATCTGAATGACGCCTATTCCACTACTTGACCTGCGCGCCCAATATCAGAGCCATCGCACAGAGATTCTGGAGGCTATTGAGCGGGTACTCGACGGAATGACGCTGTTTCTCGGCCCAGAGCAGGCCGCTTTTGAGCGCGAATTTGCCGCCTACTGCGGAGCCGCACATGGGGTTGGGGTGTCGAACGGCACCGATGCGCTCAACCTGGCCTTGCGCGCCTGCGGGGTGGGGCCGGGTGACGAGGTCATCACCGTCTCCAATACTTTCATCGCCACAGTTGAGGCGATCACCCTGGTCGGCGCACGGCCCGTCTTTGTGGACGTGGACCCAGAGACCTATACCATGGATTGCAGCCAGCTTGAGCGCGCGCTGACTGCGCACACCAGGGCGATCATGCCGGTGCATCTCTTTGGCCACGCGGCGGATATGGACCCCATCATGGCGTTCGCCCGCGAGCACTCCCTGGTCGTCATCGAAGATGCCTCGCAGGCCCAGGGCGCTACCTATAAGGGCAAACCGGTGGGCGGCATCGGCGACATCGGCTGCTTCAGCCTCTACTATAGTAAGAACCTCGGCGCCTATGGCGAGGCCGGTGTCAACGTGACGAACAACGCCGACTATGCCACCGCCATGCGCACCTTCCGCGATCATGGCTCGCGTGTGCGCTACCAGCACGAGATCATCGGCACGAATGCGCGTCTGGATGAGATTCAGGCGGCGGTGCTGCGTGTCAAGCTGCCCTACCTCGATGGCTGGAACGAGCGACGCCGCCAGCATGCGGCGACCTACACCGAGGCGCTGCGTGGCGTGGTCGAAGCGACCCCCAGCGCGCAGCCGTGGGCTGGCCATGTCTACTACGTCTACGTGGTGCGTGTCGCCGAGCGCGACCGCGTGCGCCACGAGCTGGAAGCGCTGGGCGTGCTGACGGGTGTCCACTATCCGATTCCTTGCCATCTGCAGCCCGCCTGCGCCGCGCTGGGGTATGCGCGCGGCTCGCTGCCTGTGACGGAGGCCTACGCCGAGCAGATTCTGTCCATTCCGCTCTACCCAGAGCTGACACCCGAACAGATCGACACGGTGATTGGGGCCATCAAGCAGGCGTGCGCGGCAGGTGTGACGCAGCGCTAGCGCCGCAGAGAAGCGCCGGAGTGGTCATCCTTGCGCGCAGGGTTGAGCGCAGATGAGCCAGGCAAGATAAGGGGAGAGACGATGGGGAATCAGGTACGGTTTGGCGTGATTGGCTGGGGCTATTGGGGCCCAAAGATCGCCCGCAACATCAGCAGCTTGTCCTATGCGACCATGTCGTTTATCTGTGACATGGACGAGAACCGCCTCGCGCAGGTGGCGATGGATTATCCGATGGCTCGCGTGAGCGCGCAGCCCGCTGATCTCTTCGCGTCCGATGTGGATTGCGTCGTGATTGCGACACCCGTGCGCACGCACTACGCGCTGGCGCGTGAGGCGCTGCTGCGCGGCAAGCATGTGCTGGTGGAGAAGCCGCTCACCGCCAGCGTGGCGGAGGCGGAAGAACTGGTCGCCCTGGCCGAGCGATCCCATCTCGTGCTGATGGTCGGCCACACCTTCGAGTACAGCCCAGCCGTCAACGAGCTACGCACGCTGGTGCGCGAGGGCGAGCTGGGGCGCATCTATTGCATCGAGACGGAGCGGCTCAATCTGGGCCTCTTCCGCAACGATATTGACGTGATCTGGGACCTCGCTCCGCATGATGTCTCGATCCTCAACTATGTGTTGGGTGAAGAGCCAATCAGCGTGCGTGTCTCGGCGCATGGCCATCTGCGCGCCGCCATCGCCGACAACGCCCACCTCGATCTGCAATACGCCAACGGGGCGACCGCGCACATTCACGTCAGTTGGATGCACCCCACCAAGGTGCGGCGCGTGACGTTGATCGCCGATGACCGCATGGCCGTCTACGACGACACCAACCCACAGGAGATGCTGCGGCTCTTCAACAAGGGCGCCGACGTGGGCGCGGACCCGGTCATCTCGTATCGCCATGGCGCGATCACGATTCCACACATCGAGTGGGTCGAGCCGCTGCGCTTGGAGTGCGAAGACTTCGCGAACGCCATCCGCAACGGAACGACCCCACGCGCGCATGGCGGGGTTGGGCTGGCGGTCGTGCGTATTCTGGCCGCTGCCCAGGAGTCGTTGCTCTCAGGCGGCGCCGTCGTTTCTCTCGCATCGCATGCGACGCTGGTGGAGGGCGCTTCCACGGGAGCGCTGCGCGTCGCCCAGACCAACGCTCCGGTTGACGCCCAAACGGGCGTTCATGCGGGTTAGGTCTACGACACTCCCTGTGCGACAGGGAGACCTGGCGTCTGCCAGCAACGAGCGAGATTCCGGTAGAAGGAGTTGGGAATGATTCTCTTGGCCCCCTATATCCATCCAACAGCGGAGATCTCTGCTCAAGCGCAAATTGGCGCGGGCACGCGCATCTGGGCGCAAGCGCAGGTGCGCGAGTACGCCATTATCGGAGATCGCTGCAACATTGGCAAAGGTGTGTACGTTGATACACATGTACGCATCGGCTCGAATGTGAAGATTCAGAACAACGTGTCACTCTTCGAGGGCGTCACGGTCGAGGACGGGGTGTTCATCGGGCCGCACGTCTGCTTTACGAACGACATGTTCCCACGCGCGATCAACCTGGATGGCACGCTGAAGAGCGCTGAGGATTGGGAAATCACGCCGACCCTTGTCGGCTACGGCGCTTCGCTGGGCGCGGGAACAGTCGTGCGGTGTGGCGTGACGATTGGCCGATTTGCGCTGGTGGGCGCTGGCTCGGTGGTCACGCGCGATGTGGCGCCGCATGCGCTGGTGGTGGGCAACCCGGCGCGCCCGCGCGGGTATGTCTGCGAATGCGCCTACCAGCTCGAACGGGTGCGCGAAGTGGATGGTCGGCTGATGGGCTACTGCCCAAGGTGTAATCGTGAGTATGACATCACCCCATGAGCGAGGTCTCATGGGCTGAGCAATCGTCCCCTGTGGATGGAAAATTTGGATAGCGTGATGATGAGGTTTGTGACCCGTAGGTCGTTCCAATGGCAATCGTTCTTGAGCATGGCGCTGCTGTTGGCGTTTGGAGTGAGCGCCTGTGCGAGCGCCGGAAGCAATGTGCGGCAGGGGGTGCAGCCCGAGCAAACCGTCCTCACACCCTCTGCGCCACAGACGAGCGCTAGCCCCACTCCAGCGCCAACCCTCTATCTTCCCGGCCAGCAGGCCTGGAGAAACGGCGCTTCATCGTTGTTGTTTGGCACGAACGATAACGAGGAGTATTACTACAACAATCTCGATACACAACCCAAATTCCAACAAGCGCTGAAGTCCGCCGGTGTCACCCTGGTGCGCACGTTCGTGCAGGACGGCTCGACCGACCGGGAGATTGATACGCGCATTCAGACGATCGAGCGGATCGGCGCACAATGTCTGGTCGTCATTTCAGATATCAATGACCTCGCCTTCAATGAACATCTGGTGAACTATCTGGGCGACCGCTGCCTCATGTATGACTTTGGCAATGAGCCTGACTGGAACGACATCTCCGTCGAGACGTACAGCGCGGCGTGGAACACCGAGATTCCGCTGCTGCGCAAGATCAATCCCGACGCGCTCTTCTTCGGCCCGGTGATCTCCTACCCACACACGGATTTCATCAAGCAGTTCCTCGTCAATGCGCAGGCCGCCAACAATCTGCCCGATGCGATCAGCTTTCACTGGTACACCTGCTATCAGGACCCGGAAGACGTCTGCCGGGCGCGCATCGGCGATCTAACTGGCGCAATAGAGCATGTTCGCGCGGTGATCTACAGCGTCCTGGGCAGAGAGTTGCCGGTCGGCGTGGATGAGTGGAACTTCGATCCATCGGGGCCGGGGCCAGCCTATGGGGATGATCCCATCTGGGTCTCGCAGTTCATCCCGTCGGTGATCCAGCAGCTCGTCGCCGAGAAGGTAGCGTTCGCCTGTCAGTTTGACGCCGCAAGCTACTCTGGCTTTGGTTCGCTGGATATGTTCGATGTCCACACGAACAAGCCGAAGCCGCAATACTACGAGCTAGCCAGGCAGATCGCGATCTACAAGCCAGCGGACCTGCGGCAGCCGGGCCAGTGAGGCCCCCTCCCCAACCCCTCCCCCGCTGCGGCGGGAGAGGGGCTTTTGTAATTCCCCGCACGTTCTGGCTTCCCTCACGCCCTATAGCCGACGCGCATTCCGGTTTCCCCCATCCCCTATAGCCGACGCGCTTTCCGGCTTCCCCTCTCCCGCCGCAGCGGGGGAGGGGTCAGGGGAGGGGGCATCGCCCTTGCGCCAAAACGACGGCCGGACGCTGTAGTACTAGCCCTGAAAGGCTGTTCCATGACCTGTGGCGCGCGAAAGTTGTACGCTTTGCCGCAGCATGCTATACTCACGCCACTATGACCGCGCCAGCGTGTCCCAACATTATGCTGGGGCGGTTGATAGTTGGCCCGACGCCAGCGCTCAGCCGCGCGCCTTCCGCAAGACCTGCGAATCGTGTGGAAGGGTAGCATTTTGGCGTCATTTCTGCATGTGCGTTCAGATATGAGGGATACCTCAGCGGTATCTCGCGGTGGCGCGGCAGGCTGCGAGCCATGGCGTCGCGCTACCGGCAGAGCGCTCTGTCCTCATTCCAGTGTCCTGATCGTGGGACGACCGGGCGTCGAGTCATCTGTCTGACGCCAGGAGAAATACGCTATGGCAGCCAATGGGTATGGTCATTCGCGTCCAGGAGCCGCTGGCGGCTCTATCGCGATGGCGCTGATCGCATATGGGCAGCAGGGGGGCGCGCTCTACGCGGCGTATCGCTTGCCCGATAACCCGCTCTCGCCGACGCATGTGCGCTGGCAGGGCGAGGGCGGCGAGGTCATCGAGGCGCAGCATGGGTCGGAGAACGCCTACGACCTGCCCCAGGAGGAGCGCGAGGCCTGGGCGCAGATCGCGCTCAACTCTGCGTCAAATCAGGCGGACTCGGTGGGGCCAAACGCGCCCTGGCTGCCGGTGATGCTGGAGCGCACACGCGCCTTCGAGCTTGGTGTACGCGCGCAACGCGCACGGCTCGCCAGCCAGCCGCCGCAGTCGGCGCGCAATTCCGCGCCGCATATGTCGGGCGCGCCCGCCGGCTACTCCACTGCGCCGTATGGCGCGCCGCCCGCGTCGCAGATTCCGCATGGCGCGCCGTCGCCGATGCACCCCTACCAGTTGCAGCCGCCGCACACGCCGAATCCGCGCTCAGACGAGTACCCGCCGACACGGATGATTGACGCGCTGCCCTCGTCTGCGCCAAGCATGCCAGAGCCGCCACAGAATACCGGCCAGTGGGCGCGCGAAGAGCTGCTACGCGGTGGTGTGTCCTCTCATGACGCGGGGCAGCCGCAGCCGGAGGTCACAGCGGTTCCTTGTGTCGAGGTGGAGATGCCGATGCTGCTGACCGCCGATCAGCAGGATTTCACACGCGACTTCGCGCGCGACGTGGCGATTCACTTCGGGCGGGCGGCGCGGGCCATCCCGCAGGCGCGCGAGCTACGTGTCTGGATGCGTGGCGCGCGGATCGTGCTGGCCGTGCGGATGGGCTTCGGCCCCGGCGCGCGCCCAGCCAGCCGCGCCGAGA
>JAICSR010000262.1 GCA_025936795.1 Ktedonobacterales bacterium
GCGCTGTCTTCCGCGCGGCGCTCGCGGTTGACGACGCGATGTGGGCGCGCGGGCGCGGCTGGGCGCTGTCCGTCGGGCTGATCGCGCTGCCATATTACCAGCACACCAACCCCATGCTCTCCAGCATCGCCCAACGCGCGATTGACGCAGTCCTCGCCGATCATCAGCGCGGCGCGTGACGCTGTAGCCAGCCGCGCCATGCGATACAATCCGCTCTGTGGCGAATGCGCGCAGCGCGGACAGGATGCGACGAGGAGAGGATCACTCCGACATGCCCAACATCAGGCGGCAACCCTTGCTCACCACGGTCGTCGGCAGCTATCCCACCGATGGGCTGCCGACACGCCGCGCCATCGAACGCGCCGTCGAGGACCAACTGGTCGCAGGGGTGGATGTCATCAGCGATGGGCAGCCACGCGGCGACATGATTGCGACGTTCGCGGCGCGCATCCCTGGCATTGAGCGGCGCGATGATGGCGTGTGGGAGGTCTTCGATTCGCTCGACGTGCCCGGCGCGCCGATCCTCGCAGCGGACTACGCGCTGGCGCGTGAGCTGGCCGCCCGCCGCGCCGAGGTCAAGGGCATCCTCACCGGGCCGATCACGCTGGCGCTCTCGCTGCGGGTCGCGCCTGAGGCTCCCTACAATGCGCCGCATGACCGCACGCTGATCCTGCGGCTGAGCGAGATTCTGGGGCGTGAGCTGGCCGCGCTGGTGGCGGCAGGCGCGCGCATCACCCAGGTGGATGAGCCGCTGCTGCCCCAGGCGCTTGCTGACGGGCGCGTGCCGCTGGAGCTAGCCTCCGACGCGCTGCGCGAGTTCGCCGCCACCTCCACCATCCCCATGCTGCACACCTGCGGCGACGTGCGCGACCTCGCCAATGATCTGCTGCTGCTCAACTTCGCCGTCTACGACATCGAGAATAGCCACATCGCCAACGCCGACGCCTTCGATGATGAGCAGCTCGACTTCTCTGGCTCGAAAGTCAGCGCCGGCTGTGTGGATACGGCCAGCGCCGAGATCGAGACGACCGACGTCATTCGCGAGCGCATCCGCGCGACGATGGCCCACATCCCGGCGGAGCGGCTCTGGGTCTCGCCCGACTGCGGCCTGCGCCTGCTCCCGCGCGAGGCTGCGCTGGAGAAGTTGACGCGCATGGTCGCCGCCACCCAGGAACTCCGGGCCGAGCTGTGATGCCCCTCCTCCCGACACAGCGGAAGCGAAGAAGCCGTAAAGCCCCTCTCCCGCTTTGCGGGAGAGGGGTTGGGGGAGGGGGCCATCCTACGCTTCGTCGCCGAGATGCACCTGATCGGCAAGCTGGACGCGCATGACTTTCTTGTCAAACTTGCCCACGCTCGTCTTTGGCAGCGCATCCAGGAAGACCACCTCGTCGGGCAGCCACCATTTCGCAACCTGCGGCTCCAGGTAGGCGATGATGTCCTCCTTCGTCAAGGTGTCTTTGTACTCTGGCTTGGGAACGACCAGCGCGACCGGGCGCTCCTGCCACTTCGGGTGCGGCAGGCCGATCACCGCCGCCTCCAGCACCTGCGGATTGCCCATGATGATGCCCTCCATCTGCACCGACGAAATCCACTCGCCGCCAGACTTGATGACATCTTTGGTGCGGTCCACGATCTGGATATAGCCCTCAGCGTCTATCGTCGCCACATCGCCCGTGCGGAACCAGCCATCCATGAACTTCGACGCGCCCTGCTCCTCGTTATCGCCGTGATAGTAGGAGCCAGTCACCCACGGGCCGCGCACCTGAATCTCGCCGAAGGTCACACCGTCCCACGGGACTTCCTCGCCAGTGTCCAGGCTCACGATGCGCAGGTCAATGCCCGTGACAGCCAGCCCCTGCGTCGCGCGATAGGCAAGCTGCTTCTCCGCCGGGAGACCCGTCAGCGAGGACTTCAGCCGCGCGACGGTAGCGATGGGCGAGGTCTCCGTCATGCCCCAGGCGTGCAGCAGCGGCAAGCCCTTCGCGTCCATCCCCGCAATCAGCGAGGCAGGCGCGGCTGAGCCGCCGACGACCACGCGAGTCACAGTGGAAACATCGAGGTCGGGGCGCTGCTCCAGTATGGGCAGCAGACCAATCCAGAGCGTTGGCACGCCGCCCGCCATCGTCACCTTCTCATCGGCGATGGTCTGCGCCGTGTGGGCGGGGTCCATGAAGCGGCCGGGGAAGACCAGCTTGCAGCCAACCATCGCCGCCGCGTGTGGCAAGCCCCAGGCGTTCACATGGAACATCGGCACCAGTGGGAACGCTACATCGTGATTCGACAGCCCGATGGTATCGGCCTGTGTCACTGCGAAGGCGTGTAGATACGAGGAGCGGTGGCTGTAGACGACGCCCTTGGGGTTGCCGGTCGTGCCAGAGGTGTAGCACATCGCCGCTGGCTCGCGCTCATCGAGCTGCGGCCATGCGTAGGTCGCGGGCGCGCTGGCGAGCAACTGCTCGTAGTCGAGGACCGGCGGCAGCCCCTCGGTGTTCTCTGGCAGCGGGCCGTTCATCACCACGACATGCGAGACACTGCCCAGCGCGTCTTTCACGCCCATCAGCAGCGGCACGAGGTCGGAGTCCACGAAGATGACCTTATCGGCGGCGTCCTGGATGATGAATGCCGCCTGATTGGGTGGCAGCCGCAGATTGAGCGTGTGCAGCACCGCGCCCATGCACGGCACGGCGAAGTAGAGTTCGTAGTGGCGGGTGGAGTTCCACGCGAGCGTGGCCACGCGGTCGCCGCGTCGCACGCCCAGCCCTTCCAGCGCAGCGGCCAGCCGCTCGACGCGCGCGAAAACCTCGCCATAGGTCGAGCGCTCGTAGCTGTCGCCCAGGCTGGTGACGATCTCGCGGTTGGGGAAGAGCCGTCGCCCACGATTGTAGATGTGCTGGAGCGTCAGCGGGTAGTCCATCATCGTCGTGGCGAAGGTAGAGGCAGCGGCAGGGGTAAACGTCACTGGAGGCGCGACTACCGGCTGTAGCGCGCTATGTGCGGGAGCGGGAGCCGACTGCGGCTCAGTCTGCGACTCAGTCTGTGGCTCAGACTGTGGCTTGGCGGAACGGCGAAACCAGGACATACGGACACCTCCCGGCGCTCCGCCGACGCTGGCGGGCGCAACAATCAACGTTGAGGACGGCGCATGAGACCAGGGTTGTGTACCATTCTACCGCGTTTTGCCAGATGCGCGCACATCTGTCCGCCAGCCCAGCGGTTTCGAGTTGAGGAACGGGCGCTCGCAGACGTACCAGAAGCCCCACGACGCCGCTACAATCAGCGGAATGCCAACGATCAGCAGCGCCAGATAGGTCACCAGATGACCCAGCCCGAACCCCAGCGGACGCAAGCCGTACTGCCAGATCACCTGCACCAATGGCGCATGAATCAGGTAGACGCTATAGGAGAAGCCGCCGATCCAGACCAGCGGGCGCCAATCGAGCGCAGCGCGCACCGGGTTGCGCCTGCCGGGGCGTGCGGCGGCGAAGAGCAGCCCGACCGTTCCGAGGGCGGTGAACAGATCGAGGAGATAGATCGGCCAGGTATCAATCGCGAGCGCGAGCGCCGCAAAACAGACCAGCGCCACTCCCTCCCAGACGTAGCGGTCGCGTAGGCGCCGCCAGCGGTCAGATTGCGCCGTGTAGGCGCTGGCCGCGCACATGCCGATGGCAAAGAGGCCGATATATTGGGGCACGAAGGTAAATCCGGCATAGTAGGGCAGCCGTCCGACCCAGGTCAGTGTCAGCCAGAAGAGCAGCGCGAGCGAGAGTCCCACAATCGCCACCGTCGCAAAGAGTGGCGAGTAGCGCCGCCAGAGCAGCAGGAATGCTGGGAACAGGAGGTAAATCTGGCACTCCATCGCAATCGACCAGAACGCATGATTGATCGTGGTGGAATCGGTGAAGGAGAGATTCTGGACCAACAGCAGATGCTCGATGATCGCGCGTCCGGTCACGGGCAGGCTGACATCCCAGTGCGTGCCCGTCTGCTGGCCGACGAGCAGCCAGATCAGCAGCAGCGAGAGCGCCATGGCGCAGTAATAAGGCGGCAGGATGCGTTTGGCGCGCCGCCAGTAGAAGCCCCAGACCCCCAGTGGCAACCGATTACCACGCCGCGCGACCGGCAGCATCAGCGAGAAGCCGGAGAGTACGATGAAGACGCTGACGGCATAGTGGCCATAGGCGAAGGGCATCGCCAGCAGCCGGGGCAGGCCAGCGGGCGGGTTGTTATACTGCCAGACCTCTGAGACCATATGGCTCATGACGACGTAGAGGGCAGCCAGCGCACGCAGGCCATCGACATAGCCCAGCCGTCCGGGCCGCGCCGCGCTCGCGTCTGGCGCCGCTGCGGGCGAGGCCATCGCGACCACTGCGCCGCGCTCACCAGGCGTCACGTCCCGCATCCGCCAGCCCTCTCGCCAATCGCAGGTCCACTGCAAGCCCACCACGCTCACCTTCTAGAACGGACGAGTGGCGCGGTTTGACGGCGAGCGCGCAGATGGGCGGCCTGCTCGCGCGCTGGTATGATATAGTCTGTGCCAACACGAGCTTGTGTTCAGTTTTTTTTTCGTAGAGCAAGCCCCAATACATGCGCAGCGATGAGGCGACCGAGACGCCACAGGAGGCGTGATCCGCATGACGACCATCCTCGACAAAGGCTCCTTCCAGTTTCCGACCACCTCCAGCGGGCAGCCCGCCAGCGACCGGGCCACGATGGACGCCGCCGTGCAGACGCTCCAGCAGCGCAAAGACGCCTGGGTCAACGTCTCCGTTCGCGAGCGCATCGGGCTGGTGGACCGCTTGATCCACGACTTTCATGCGGCGCAGGGGCGCTGGGTGGCCGCCTGCCTGGAGGCCAAGGGTCTCACACCGCAATCTCCCGCCGCTGGCGAGGAGTGGGCGACGGGCGCCTACGCCACGCTCAAGCATCTGCGTCAGTTGCGCTCCAGTCTGAGCGACATCGAGCGCCACGGCGCGCCGCGCATCCCTGGCCCCGTGCGCACACTTGCCGATGGGCAGGTGGTCGCGCAGGTCTTCCCGCAGACGCTCTACGATCAGGTCTTCTATAGCGGGGTCACGGCGGAGGTCTGGCAGCAGCCCGGTGTCACCGTCGAGCGCCTGCCGCAGACGATGGCCGTCGCCTATCGCAACAAGCCAGCCGGGCGAGTCGCGCTGGTGCTCAGCGCGGGCAATGTCTCCAGCATCGGCCCGATGGACGCGCTTTACAAGCTCTTTGTCGAAGATCAGGTCGTCCTGCTCAAAACGAACCCCGTCAACGCCTACCTCGGCCCGCTGATGGAAGAAGCTTTTCGTGCGCTGGTGGAGGGCGGCTACCTGCGCATCCTCTACGGCGGCGCGGCTGAGGGCGCCTATCTCTGCCAGCATCCCGGCGTGGATGAGGTTCACATTACCGGCTCGGATAAGACCTTCGACGCCATCGTCTGGGGCGTGGGGCCAGACGCCGCCGCGCGCAAAGCCGCCCACACACCGCTGCTGACCAAACGCATCACCGGCGAGCTGGGCAATGTTAGCCCGGTCATCGTCGTGCCCGGCCCCTGGAGCCAGTCCGATATCGCGTATCAGGCTGCGCACATTGTCAGCATGCTCACCAACAACGCAGGCTTCAACTGCAACGCCACGCGCGTCATCGTCCAGCAGGAGGGCTGGAATCAGCGCGAGCAACTGCTGACCGCGATGCGCGCCATCTTCAAGCAGACGCCCGCCCGCGCCTCCTACTATCCCGGCTCGCAGGAGCGCTAC
>JAICSR010000543.1 GCA_025936795.1 Ktedonobacterales bacterium
GCAGAGGAAGGTCAGCACGACTTCGCGCTTCTGTGGCTTCGAGTAGACGCCAACCAGCCGCACAATCCGAATCTCGACACCCACTTCCTCGCGCACCTCGCGCGCCACGCCCTGCTCGACCGTCTCGCCTGGCTCCAGCCCACCGCCGGGCAGGTTCCACCAGCCGATATCGCGCCGTCGCGCCAGCAGATAGGCGCCGTCGCGCGCGATGATCGCGGAGCAGGCGATGCGAAACCCGCCAGCCTGGCTCGATGGGACGCGCTGCCGCTCGTCATCCACGCGCATTCTCCCTGGTGAGGCGACTCGCCGCCACTCACAGACGCTTGCCAACGCTTGCCAGTGTACCATGCTGGCGTGGGTGTCCTGCGACACACCTCAGATCGAATAGTCGAGCAGGAAGGGGCGTTCGTCGCCAAGCTGCGTCTCGAGGTCGGCCTGACCACCCTGCGCCGTGACCAGGCGGGCGGGCTGCGAAACCACCAGCGAGTGCGGCGGGATGTTTTCGAGCACCAGCGCCATCGCGCCAATCTTGCTGTCGTGGCCGACAATGACAGGGCCGAGAATTGAAGCGCCAACGCCGATGGTGACGTTCTCCTCGATCGTGGGGTGACGCTTCACACGGCCATCGCCGCGATGCTTCCACCAGCCAGTCGCGCCCAGCGTCACCTGATGGTAGAGCATCACGTTGTCGCCGATCTCAGCCGTCTCGCCGATCACGACGCCCGCGCCGTGGTCAATGAAGAAGCGCTTGCCGATGCGCGCGCCGGGGTGAATCTCGATGCCGCCCGTGATGACGCGCGCGATCTGCGAGATGAGGCGTGGCACGAACGGGATGTGCGCCAGGTAGAGCCGATGGGCGAGGCGATGGAGCAGCAGCGCATGCAGCCCTTGATAGGTCAACACCTCGAAGATGTTGCGTGCGGCGGGGTCTTTCTCGAAGATAACATCTATATCGTCGGGCCAGCGTGTATGTATGCGCGGCGCGACCTCGGCGGGTGGCTGCGCAGCGCCGTGCGCAGGCGCCATCCCGGCGAGATCGGTCGTCGCGGGCGTGGGCGCATGCTGCGGCACGGCATAGAGGCGTCCGTGCTGGTTTGTCGCGCTGGCTGGCTCATCCGCAGGGCGTTTAGACGACCGCGCCATGCTGTGCTGCTTTCTGGCTGCGTCGGCGGCTGCGCGCTCCCTTGCGCGCCGCGCTGTCGGCGGCTGGCAGACCCATGAGACACGACGGCGCTGTGGCGTCTGGCCTGCTCAAATGCATTGTACTACAGAAAATATAGTGATGCGGTGTGGGCAGGGTCAAGACGCAGCGCTGAAGAGGCGCAGGTGAATCACAAGTGATTCACCATGTTGTTGTAATCCTCGTGCGTCCAAATCCAGAACCATATAACCGTATCAACGTCGAGCAGACCCAGGACGCGATAGTGAGCGCCAACGCGGGCGGAATACATTTCCGGGTTTGCTGCGCTGATGCGTTTGAAGTGAAGGCCGGGATGGCGAGGATCCTGCAGAAATAGGCGATTGCGGATCGAGTCTGCTGTACATCCGCTGACGCAGCGCCGTTCCGCGCTCTCGATCCCCGGTGTGCATAGCATGAGTCCACTGACACCCGCCCGCTCCACGCGCGAGATGCGCAACGCGGCGGTGGCGCGTGTGCAGCGTGAGGCGCAGGCGACACTCGACCACTTCATCGTCGACCTCTACGCGCGCAATCACGCCGATATGCAGCGCTTCTCCGCGTCGTGCACAGCGCGCGAGCCGGTTACGCCGTAAGTGCGAGGGACGACCCCAAACTACGACGCAGCGCTGCGTCTCTCAGGGAAAAGTGGGCCACCCGGCCCACACATCCAGTATAGTAGCGAATGAGGCAGGTGTTTCCCCCGTGATGTGCCTACCTCCCACGCGCGCATCTGCATACTCCCTGCATGATCGTGGCAACCTGGCGGATACTGTCGCACCCCCCCTGAATAGGCTCACCCCTATTGAGGAGGCTGTTTTCTCTGCGCGTCCTTCTCCTCTCCCCTCTACGGCGCTGCGCGCGTGGGCCGTTCCTCGCCGACGTACCAGCAGACGGGGCAAGTGTTTGCTGGCGGCTCCCTCCCCTGACACGTCTTTTGCGCCAGCGTGTCATTCCCTCCCTGCTCCTTTCCTCTCTCTCCCCAGGGCGCTCACGTTCTGCGCCCAGTCGAGC
>JAICSR010000459.1 GCA_025936795.1 Ktedonobacterales bacterium
GCCTCGAATGCCGCGCGCGAGTCCCATTTCGAGACGGCCTCCAGATGCGACTCGCCGCGCCAAAGCTCGAATGCGATGAACCCCGCGAACTGCTTCAGCGACTCCGCATTGCCGCGAAACCCCTCGACCATGCGATCCATCGCCTGCGGCGGCGCGATGATGCGATTGACGGCGACAAACATCAGTCAATTGTCCTTTCCTCTCATAGCGGAGATGCCGCCCTGCGTGTCACGGGGCGCCCGCTCTGAGTGTAGGCGCGTGCAGCGGCATGTGGCAAGGCGCAGCAGAGGCATGGCGCGCTACTCGCCCGGCGTTGCAGCCCATTCCTCCGCCGACTCGCGCAGCCGCCGCGCGATGATCACGCGCTCTGGGAAGTCGCTGAAGACGCCATCCACCTCCCAGGTGATGAGCTGGTGGATCGTCGCCCAGCGGTTCGCCGTCCAGACGTTGACGCGCAGGCCAACCGCGTGCGCCTCGCTGACCGTTTCTGGTGTGAGGATGCGCGGGTGGGGATGAATCGCCTCCGCGCCGAGCGCCAGCGCTCGCTCGATCATCGCCTGGCGGGTCCATGCGCGGCCACCGTAGAGCGCGCCAATGCGCAGCCATGGCAGCCGCTGCTTGATGTCTTCCACCGCTGGCAGGCTGAACGACGACGCGATGATTCGCTCGCGTAGCGGATCATCGGCGGGCAGAGCGGCGAGGCGTGCGGCCACCGCCGCAGCCACGGCCAGCGCCTCGGCGTCGCTCTCGGCCTTCAGCTCGAGGTTGAGCAGCCCACCACGCGCGCCCACCAGCGCCAGTGTCTCATCCAGCGTGGGGATGCGCTGGCCGCGTCCAGCGTCGAGCTGGCGCAGCGCATCGAAGCGGAGATCGCGCACGGCGCCGCGCGCATTCGTCGTGCGATTGACTGTGCCGTCGTGGATGATGACGAGGCGCCCATCTGCGCTCAATTGCGCGTCGCACTCGATACCATCGGCTCCCAGATCGAAGGCCAGATCGAAGGCCAGCAGCGTATTCTCCGGCGCATGCCCACGCGCGCCGCGATGCCCATAGCAGATCGGCGTGGGCGCGGGGTCATGGTGGGCAGGCGGAATCGGAGCGCGCTGGTTGGTGGTGAGCGCCACGGCAGCCTCCCTCGTCCGGTCCTTTCGCGGCAAGCAGTGGTTTCGATGTTGGCGCTATCGTAGCATAGCCGCCGCCACACGCCAATCATCGGACGACGCGCGCCGCCAGCCATGCCGGGGCAGATGGTACAATCGCCTATGGAAAGCGGGCGCGCGTACACGGCGCGGCGCCTCTGCCTGGTTCCCCGTGAGAAGATGCTACCGTGTCACTGATGCAAGAAAAGAGCAGCAACGATGCGCAGTAAAGTTACCGTCGTCGGCGCCGGAAACGTTGGCGCGACCGTCGGCCAGCGGGTCGCCGAGCGCGACTACGCCGATGTCACGCTGGTGGATGTCATCCCCGATATGCCACAGGGCAAGGCGCTCGACATCCTCGAAGCGGGGCCTGTGCTGGGCTACGATTCGCTGGTGATTGGCTCGAATGGCTACGACGAGACGGAAGGCTCGGACATCGTCGTCATCACGTCGGGCATCGCGCGCAAGCCAGGCATGAGCCGCGATGACCTGATCCGCACCAACCAGGGCATCGTCACGCAGGTCACGCAGGAGGTGGCGCGGCGCTCGCCCAACGCCATCATCATCTGCGTCACCAACCCACTCGACGCGATGGTACAGCTTGCCCACAAGGTCAGCGGCTTCCCCAAGCAACGTGTGCTGGGCATGGCGGGTGTGCTCGATACGGCGCGCTTCCGCACCTTCATCGCGCAGGAATTGGGCGTCTCGGTGCGCGACGTGCAGGCGTTTGTGCTGGGCGGTCACGGCGACACAATGGTACCGCTGACGCGCGCCTCCTCAGTGGCGGGCGTGCCGCTAGCCGACCTGATCCCCGCCGAGCGGCTGGCGCAGATCGTCCAGCGGACGCGCGATGGTGGCGCCGAGATCGTGGCGCTGCTCAAGCAGGGCAGCGCCTACTATGCTCCCTCGGCCTCGGTCTTGCAGATGATTGACTCGATTCTGCTCGACAAGAAGATGATTATGCCCTGCTCGGTCTACCTCGAAGGCGAGTATGGCATCAACGGTCTCTTCGTCGGCGTGCCAGCCAAGCTGGGTGCGAAGGGCGTCGAGGAGATCATCCAGCTCGACCTGTCGCATGAGGAGCAGGCCGCCCTGCAGAAGTCCGCCGACTCGGTGAAAGAGTTGGTCAGTGTGATGGGCCTCTAGCCCGCGACCTCACCCCCTGCCCCCTCTCCCGCGAGGAGAGGGGGTATTTTGCGCGCTTTGCCTACTGCGCGGCGTGGTGTGTTCGGGGCCAGCGCAATCGTCGGGCGCCGGGCTGCGTGGCCAGCGTGGCCAGCGTGGCCAGCGCACCGAGGAAGGCGATGGCTGCGATGGCAAGGAAGGTCGCATTGGCCTGGATTGCGGCATGCGCGTAGTATGCGCGAATCATCGCCGCGAGCTGCGGAGTATAGTGGAGGCCAATGACGAAACACAGCGCGAGATTCTGCCGCTGGAGCGAGAAGAGCAGGCCGAGCGCCGCAGGCGCGCCGAGCAGCAGCGCCAGCAGCGTGATCGCTCGGCCACGCGACCGCGACACGAGCAGCGAGCCAGCCGCCACGAGCAGAACGAAGCAGAGAATCGCCACGATAATCCACGCAGCGGTGATCAGCGCATTGAAGGGAAGCGGGTAGCCGGGCGGGCAGGGGGATTCCAGGTACACATACACCGCCTTTCGCTATCAGGCCAGTGAGCGCTTGCCATACCGACAGTCTACCACCACTCAGCGGTACGTCATGAAGCAACGCTAGCGACGCTCCGCAGGCAGATCGCCCCAAACGCGTGTAGCTGCTGCCCCCTTTTCTCGTGCAACCGAGATTCGTCAGAGATTCGCCAGAAATTTGCGTCAGGATTTCGCCATGCGCTGACAC
>JAICSR010000246.1 GCA_025936795.1 Ktedonobacterales bacterium
CAGCAAGACGCCATGCGCCACGAGCGCTGCGCGTGTCAGGCTTTGCTGCATGCCCAGCGTGGCATAGAGTAGCGCCGATTCATCGCCCCGCTCGCGTGCGCCCAGCAGTTTGTGAACCTCCTCGGCCAGGCCAGCCAGTGTGTCAGAGGCGTGATCGGCGGCGCGCAGCGCAGGCGTCCAGGTGAAGGCATGCGCCTCGGCGATCAGCGCAGCGAGCGCGCCGCTGCGGTCGCGGAGGATGCGTGCCTGGCGCAGGCCGGGTACCGCCCACAGCGCCGATTCTGGGCGCGTCAGCTCGGCGCGTTTGGCGGAGATGGTGGTGGTGGAGACGCTGACCAGACGGCCATCGAGCAGCCAGAGGTGATAGCGCTCGCGCTCGATGGTTGGCTCCGCCTGCGTGAAGCGCAGCAGGTCAACGTCGCTGTGCGCGGTCGCCTCGCCACGCGCATGCGAGCCGGTCAGCGCCAGCGCCTCCACCTCCGCGCCGTCGAAGCGCTCAGCCAGCGCGGCTAACTCCGCTGCGCTCAGCCCTGGCGGCGCCGCATCGTCGTCGGTCATCGCGGGGCGGGGCGCGTGGGGCGCGGCTTCGTCGGCGGGTCGGCCTCGGCGGGGGTGGACTTCGGCGTCTCGTCTGGCTCCAGCTCACGGAAGCGATAGCCGACGCCGCGCTCCGTCAGGATGTAGCGGGGATGCGCCGGGTCGCGTTCGAGCTTCTGGCGCAAGTACGTGATGTAGAGGCGCAGATAGTGGCCCTCGTCGCGATACTCTGGCCCCCAGACTTTGGAGAGCAGCGTTTCATGGGTCATCAGCCGCCCGGCGTTGGTGACGAGATGGTAGAGCAGGCGATACTCAGTCGGGCGCAGCGTCACCTTGTGCCCACGCACCAGCACTTCATGCTTGCCAAAGTCAATCGTGAGGTCGTCATCCACGACGATGCGCGTCTTGCGCGCCTGCGATGGGGTGAACGAGCGGCGCAGCAGCGCCTTGATGCGCGTGACCAGCTCGCGTGGGCTGTAGGGCTTCGTCAGGTAGTCGTCGGCGCCGATCTCCAGGCCGCGAATGCGGTCACTCTCCTCCGCGCGCACGGTCAGCATCAGCACGGGCACATTCGAGACCTCGCGAATGCGCGCCAGCGTCTCGAAGCCATCCATGTCGGGCATCATCACGTCCAGCGCCACCAGATCGGGCAGGTCGGCCTTCAAGCGCTCCAGCGCCTCATAGCCGTTCGCGGCGGTGATGACGCGGTAGCCCTCCATCTCCAGGTTCAGCCGCACGACATCCAGCAGGCGTGGCTCATCGTCTACCACCAGCACAGTGATGTTGCGCGGATCAATATGTGGTTGCTCCATGTCGCCCTACTCTCTCCCTGCCAGCAGCGCATCGGCTGCGAGCGCGCCTCGCGTGGCATATGTGGCATGTGTGGCATCGTTCTGGTCTGCGTCGCCCGCCGCCCCAAAGATCACCAGCGGCGCCGCCGCGCGTTCTTCGCGTGGCAGGCTGAAGGAAAAGCTCGAGCCGCGTCCTAGCTCGCTGTTGACCCAGATGCGCCCACCATGCGCCTCGACGATGGCGCGGCAGATATAGAGGCCCAGCCCGGCGCCCTGTGTGCGGCGCGAAGCGGCGTTGTCCACCCGCTGGAAGCGCTCGAAGATGCGCTCCTGCTCACGCAACGGGATGCCCTGGCCAGCGTCAATCACGCTGACGATCACCTCGTCGCCCGTGATCTGCCCGTGCACACGGATGCGGGCGCCGCGCGGCGAGTATTTGATTGCGTTGTCGAGCAGGTTCATCAGCACCTCTTCGATGCGCTCGCGGTCGGCCAGCACCAGCGGCAGCGATGTTGGCATCCGCACACGGATGTCCACCTCTGGGCTGCGCGCCATCATGCGCCGGGCGACCGAGCGCGCAATCGCCGCCAGGTCTACTTCGGTGCGCTCCATCTTCAGCCCACCCGCCTGAATACGAGAGGCATAGAGCAGATTGCCGACCATGTGGCTGAGGCGGTCGGCCTCCTCCTCGATGGCGCGCAAGCGTTCGCGCGTGGCGTCGGGGTCGAGCTGGGTGTCTTCGCGGGCGAGCGTCGAGGCGTAGCCTTTGATGATCGAGATCGGCGTCTGTAGCTCGTGCGACGTGACTGAGATGAAGGTCGTGCGCATCTCCTCAGTCTCACGGCTGCGTGTGATGTCGCGGACGTTCATCACGGCGCTGACCTGCTGCCCGGTAGCGGCGGCGGCGGCGGTCGCCGTCACAGTCACGTTGACGCGCTGGCCATCGCGCGCGAGCAGCAGCAGCTCGCGGTCGAGAATCGGCTTGCCGGTGGCGATCACCTGCGCCAGCGGGTCGCGGTCGAGGCCAATCGGCGCGCCCTGTGGCGTGTGCAGGCGCACGACCTCATAGGAGAAACGCCCGATGACTTCATGCTGGCGCCAGGAGGTCATTGCCTCCATCGCGGGGTTGAAGCCGGTGATGCGCAGCCCCTCATCTACGGTGATGATGCCGTCGCCGCTGAAGTGCAGAATCGAGCCAAGCTGGCGATTCTCCTGCTGAAGGCGCGAGGCCTGCTGGTGGCTGCGCACAGCGGCGACGAGCATGCCGAGCAGCGCGCGACGCCGTTCGGGATCGACCAGCGAGCGACGCGCTGAGAAGCCTGTGGCGCCGAGAAAGCTGACCTCGCCGACCACCCCGCCCGCATCGGCCAGCGGCATCGTCGCGATCTCGCCCGCCCAGATGTCGCCAGCGGCCATCACGCGCGGTCGGCCATCCAGTGGCTCCGGCGCGGCGTCGAGGGCGAGCTGTGTCACGATGCGGCGCGCGGCGTCGAGGTTGATGCCCCAGGCGATCAGGCGCCCCTCGTCGGAGAGCGGGCCAGCGGCAGACCCGGCGCCATCTGCGCGCAAGGCGAGCAGGCCAGCGCCCGCTTCCGCTAGCGCTACGGCGTAGCGCAACGCGCGTCGTAGCGCCTCGCCGGGCTGAATCTGGTCGGCTGCCCCGGTTGGCCAGAGTATCGCCATGCCCCTCACTCACCTCGCTGTTGCGCCTGCATCCATCGGCGTTCGCCATGCGTTTCCATACGCCTGACAATCTGCGCTATTCTACCACACAGACGGCCCACAGCCCCTGCAAGCCGACGCACGGCGCCCGCGCCAGACGGCGCAACCAGCGAGAGGATTCACGGCAATGCGATTCGACATCTTTACGCTCTTTCCAGAGATGCTGCGTAGCCCGCTCGATGAGAGCATCATCGCGCGGGCGCGCGAGCGTGGGCTGGTCGAGATCAACGCCTGGAATCCACGCGACGTGACCACCGACCGCCACCATATCGTGGACGACTACCCCTACGGCGGCGGCGCGGGCATGGTGATGAAGCCCGACCCCATCTTCACCGCCGTCGAGCGCGTCTATGAGAGCGGCCCGATCATCCTGATGTCGCCGCAGGGGCGCGTCTTCACGCAGGCCATCGCGCGCGAACTGGCGCAGCAGCCGCGCATCACGCTGATCTGTGGCCACTATGAGGGGGTGGATGAGCGCGTGCGTGAGCATCTCTGCACCGATGAACTCTCGCTCGGCGACTTCGTGCTGACGGGCGGTGAGCTGGCGGCGCTGGTCATCGTGGACGCGGTAACACGGCTGCTACCCGGTGTGCTGGCGGCGGGTTCGACTGAGGAGGAGTCGCACACGGCAGGGCTGCTCGAATACTCGCACTATACGCGCCCGCCGGAGTTTCGCGGCTGGGCTGTGCCGGAGGTATTGCTCAGCGGCAACCATGCGGCCATCGCACGGTGGCGGCGCAAGCAATCACTGCGCCGCACACGCGCTCGCCGCCCCGACCTGCTCGCCGCGCTGGACCTGAGCAAGAGCGACCTCAAACTGCTCGCCGAGATTGCAGCGGAGGAGCAGAACGGCGATGACGGTGGGTCGGCTGGCGGTTGAAACCGCGTCTGGATGGCCAGTGGGCCGCAAAGTCCGCCTGCGCGGACTGAGATGCAATGTTCAACTGCGCAGGCGGAGGTCAGTCGTAGCTAGGGCAAGGGAACGACAGGCTTGAGCGGACTCTGGAACTCCGTGCGGAGCAGTTCCATATAGACCGTGTCATAGCGCCGGTCGCCGACGCGATGCGACTCGCGGCGACGGCCAAATTCGCGGAAGCCCACCTTCAGATAGCTGCGGATGGCGCGCTCATTGTATGAGGCAGTGGTCAGCATGATGTTGTGCAGACCAAGCGCCGTGAAGCCGTAATCCATCACCAGGATGATGGCTTCGGTTCCGAAGCCCTTGCCCCAGTAGTCTTTGCGCCCGATGCTGATGCCCATCTCGGCGACGCCCATCGTCAGATCAATGTCGCGCAGGCCAATGCCGCCAATCGGCGTGTCGGTCGCGCGGTCATAGATCAGATAGCCGAGCCAGTCCGGGTGTGGCTCTTTCGCCTGACGGTCGTAGTCGGCCTCAAACGCCTCGCGCTGGCGAGGCCACAGGGGGTCGCCAGCGAAGATCGTCACCGAGTAGTCATTGTCGCCGCGATAGAACAGTTCGACCTGCTCCTCGCGTGTTCCGGGGCCGAGCGCTACCTTCTCGCCAACGATGTTGTAGACCGGCTTGGGGCGGTCAGCGTCAGATGCAGGCGATGATTGAGAACCTGTCGAAGGCATACGATGCTCCTCATCCTGTGGGATTGTAATTGTTCGGATAGTTGAGCGCAGTGCGGGGGAGAAGGCGTAGAGCTGGCGGCGCGCGGGTACGGTGAGGGCGCCGCCCTTCAGATGGAGGGGCGGCTCTGTGGGTGTGGCGCTGCGTGCAGCCCTAGGCCACGAGCGCCGACATCATCCAGGGAGTGGGCGTCTGCATAATCCTCATGGCCACAGTGTAGCATATTGAGCGCGTGGTCGGCTACTCGGCGCCTGCGCCAAGGGCTGGCGATGGCAGGCGCTGTTCGGGACGCGCGACCCGCACGGGGGTGGCGATGGCGATCAGGGCGAGCGCCAGGACGCCGATCCCGATGCCGAAGAGCACATCTGGAGCGCCGAAGTGTTGGGCAATCGCGGCCGTGAGCGCGGCGCCGAGCGAGATTGGCACGGCGCCGATGGTCCAGAAGGCGGAGGTGACGCGCCCAAGCAGGTGGTCGGGGGATAGCTCCTGGCGCAGCGAGACCTGTAAGATGGCGCGCACAGTGTCACCCAGCGTGAATCCGGACGCGAAGATGGCGACCAGCGCGACGTTCGGGGCTGGGCCAACCAGCGCCAGCGCCAGCCCGCTGATGGCGAATCCGGCGATCCAGGTGACGCCGAAGCCGAAGCGACGCCGTAGCCACGGCGCGGCCGCCGAGCCGAGCGCAGCGCCGACGCTTGCCAGCCCTAGCGTCAGGCCGACGGCGCTGTCGCCCTGCGTCAGATCGTGCTTCAGATGGAAGATGAAGAGGTCCAGGGCGCCTCCGATCAGCAGCCCCTCCAGCGAGGTGAGCCAGGTGATGGCGCGTAGGGATGGCTCCTGCCAGAGATAGCGCACGCCAGCAAGCAGCGCGCTGAGCCTGCTCTCAACGGCCCTCGCAGGTGGCTCCGCTGCGCCAGCTTTGATCCGCAGGCGGATGAACACGAGCGAGACAGCAGAGATGGCGAAAGTGAAGGCGTCGAATCCGAGCGCGGCCACTGGACCCGTGCGCGCGGAAATGAGGCCCGCGAGCGCTGGCCCAACGACGTAGGCGATGGCATAGGTGGCCTGCAAGCGTCCGTTCGCGTCGGTGAGCTGGGCGCGATCGACAAGATTGGCTACCACAGTCATATAGGCGACCTGAAATCCCATGCTGAGCAGCGAGGCGCCAATCACGACGAGGTAGATCAGCCAGAAGGCTGGCCCGCGCAGCGTCCACCACAGCGGAATCAGCGTGTAGAAGCCGCAGCGCGCGACATCGCAGACGATCATCAGGCGTCGGCGATCTACGCGGTCGACGATGCTCCCGGCAAAGACGCCCGCGATGAGCTGGCCGATGCCGTTCACGCCAGTGACGAGGCCCATCTGCGCGACAGAACCAGTCGCCTGGAGGACGAGCAGCGGCAATGCAACCAGCGCA
>JAICSR010000183.1 GCA_025936795.1 Ktedonobacterales bacterium
CTCGCTGCCGTTGCCGTAAAAATACTTCATCATGGTCTTCGAGCCGAAGAAGGCGAGGACGTCGCCGCCTTGCGCGCGCGTGGCGCCCCACACCAGCGTGTCGCCGCGATCGACCTGCACGCGCACCAGCCGGTATGTCTGGACGACATCGCCGTCACGGCGCGTGAACTGCTTTGCGCCCGCATCGTAGCGGATCGCGTAGGTCCCCCGAGAGTTCTCGCAAGAGAGGGTCAGCACCTCGGCTCGCGCCCCACAAGTGAGCGCGAGCGAGAGCGTAGCTATGATCCAGTAACTCCGCATCTTCCTCTCCTGTCGAGCTGAATGCGTCGAGAGCTGAGCCGATACCGGGAATTAACACTGCATAAAGCATCAGGCTTATGTGAGCCATTCGGTCGCAGACACGGGCCTTGGATAATTCATAAGCTGGCTTATATTAAGCCTCGCTAAGGAGTTGCCTAAGTGTCCGACGACCACCTGACCGACCACGAAACCGACCTGCTTTTCGTCCTGTACGACGTCGCCCGCATCATGCGGACGCGCGCCGACCAGCGGGCGAAATGCACGGGCATGACCCGCGCTCAATGGGTGCGCTGGCCTACATGAGTCTCGCCGAAGAAGTCATCGCCCGCGCTGCAACGATGGAGGATTCGCGTGCCTGATGTGGGGAAGCTGGATAAGTCCGAGCAGCAAGCACTCCAGCAGGCAGCGTATACCCTGTCGTGGATGCGTATCTGGGAGCAGGTCATTATCAATGTGCTCTCGGCTATGGCACTGACGGCTCTGTCGGTCGGAGGTGCGCTACTACTGTTGCTGTATCAGCGGCTCACAAGCTATATTGTCGTGCCTACGAACGTCTTGATCGCGGTGCTATTCCTAAGCCTCGGCGCACTTGTGATGTTGGTCGTCATCGCGCTGGTTGCATACCTGACGTTCGAGGTGAGTATGCGTAGGAGTCGTCCGTTTGCCTACGCATTGATGCTGGGCCTTATAGGGTATGCGCTGGCGTCTGGTGGAGTCCTGGAAACGTTGCGGAAAGCGTTCAGCCACGCAGCTACAAACGAGCGCGATAACACCAACACTCCACACGTCGCAGAGTAGCAGGCACAGCAAAGCGCGGCTACCGCTCCCCGACGCATGCAACGTTTGATGCTATGCCGCCACATGCTCGCGTTTGACGGCATGCTCGTTTGTTTCACGTTACTCTTGCTCAGTCGATGCGCAGTGATACAATGCCCACCAGACTGTAGCCCGCAACCGCGTGGAGGTGATGAGGATGGCTGGCCCGGTGCATGTCTTTATCAGCTACTCCAGCAAGGACAGACCGATCGTCAAGCGGCTGATGGAGGATCTAAAGCAGGCTGGCGTGGAGGTCTGGTTCGACCACGAGCAGTTGAAACCTGGCACGCGCAACTGGACAGCCGCCGTGCGGCGCGGGATCGAGCAGGCGACCGATGTGATCTACGCCGCCTCACCCGACGCCGCTAACTCAGTGTACGTCGGCCACGAACTGGCCATCGCCCGCGACGAGGGTAATGAAGACCACATCGTGCCGTTCTGGGTGCGCGGCGAGAAGTGGTCACGCTGCGTGCCGTTCGGCTACTATTACGCGCAGTACATCGACGGGCGCGATGTCGCCTACGCCGCTGGGCTGGCGAAGCTGCTGGCCACGCTGGGAGTTGCCAACACCGCTCCCACAGCTTCCTCATACAGAGGCGACTCCTCTGACTACAAAGGAGCCGAAGACGAAACAGACACTTGGGAACCCATCCAAAGATATCTGATGTCAGCCCCCAGTGACCCACAGGCACAAGAGTTGGTCGGCTCGCTATTGCGTCAGCATGCCGAGGCCAATGCGCGGCCAAACGTCATTCCCATTGGCGCAAGATTTGGTGCGATGGAGGCAGACAATCGGCTGCTGCCTGCCACAACGCACAGGATCACCGTGGAGAATGCTGGTGAGAGCGCTGTGTCGCATATTTTCGCTGTTCTGTTCCCCTCGGTTACATATTTCAATAGCCAGGGCATGTCACAGGGTAGCCCGCCGTTATGGGGCACGTATTGGGAGGGGCGCGTTGGCGTGGGATTGGCGCCCCGCGCGAGATGCGAGATCCCATTGGAAGAGACACGATGGCCCTTGGTAGGTGACCTCCGAGTAGCGCCACAATACGCCCTGTATGCTCCCATACAACCGCCTCCAGAAGAGCGCCGTGCAGGGAATGCCCACTTCTATTCGGCGCGGCTCACGATAACCTGTCGTGACACTTCGGGGACACGATTCGCTACGGTCTTTGACCTCGATGCGGATCGCCTGGCACAGAATCGCGATGACATATGGGATCAGATCATGTTGTCACAAGTAGTCGAACAGGACCTGCGCGAGCTTACCGCAGAGTGGGAAAAGAAACGGCAGCCACCCCGCTTAGGCAGCTGAGTTAGCGACCGCGACCCTACGCGATGGGGATCGCCTGGCAGCGTAGCGCGTAGGGTCGCTGAGCGGTGTGGGGTTACAACTACCTTCGACAGTGGTTGGGCTGCGCTACTTGGCGTCAGCTAGCTTGCGCTCCAATGCCGCATAGGCGCGTTCGATAGCGGCGCTCGTCGTCTCTGGCAGTACGCACCCATCGGGTGTGCGGTCATGCCGCTTGTAGAGCGCCTATAGGTCGTTGGCCGCTGCGCGCCAAGGCATATCCTTGCAACGCGCGCGGCGCCTCTTACGTAGAAATGTCGCAATGAGCGCTACAGAGCGGGCTACCCGCACCAACACAACACTCCAGCTCACCGTGGTCGAAGGGCTGAGCGCGCCTCGCGGCGCGGCCTATGTCAGCCCGGCGGCGCTCGACGCCCTCGAATGCCAGCCGGGCGATGTCATCCTCATTCAGAGCGCGCGCGCGACGGTGGCGCGGGTCTATGCGGCTGCCCCAGAGGGAGCGCCAGCCACGTCCCCCGCTGGTGACGGCGACATTCAGATGGAAGGGCTGGTACGCCAGAACGCGGGCGCTGCGCTGGGCGCGCTGGTCAGCGTGCGCCGCGCCACGCCGCAGCCCGCCATCAGTGTCGCGCTGACGCCTGTGAATGGCTCGGCGACGCTGAGTGATGCGGAGATGCTGCATGTGGCGCGCGCGCTCAAGGGGCTGGCGGTGGTCGCGGGCGATCTGGCGCGGGTGACGGGCATGGGGTTGGCGGCGCGCGAGTTTCAGATCTTCTCGACCAATCCGGCCACGGCGGTCATACTGGAGGGAGGCACAAGCGTGCGAATCCAGGCGACGGGCGCCGCGACGCCGCGCGCCAGCCAGATCACCTACGAGGACATCGGCGGTCTGGGGCAGGAGTTGACGCGCATCCGCGAGCAGATCGAGCTGCCGCTGAAACACCCCGAACTGTTTGACCGGCTCGGCATCGAGGCGCCTAAAGGCGTGCTGCTCTATGGCCCGCCAGGCACCGGCAAGACGTTGATCGCGCGGGCCGTGGCGACGGAGAGCGGCGCGCATTTCTACAGCGTCAGTGGGCCAGAGATTATTGACAAGTTCTACGGCGAGAGCGAGGCGCAGTTGCGGCGCGTCTTCACCGACGCCCAGAAGAACGCGCCGAGCGTCATCTTCATTGACGAGATAGACGCCATCGCGCCGAAACGCTCGGAGGTCGTCGGCGAGGTGGAGAAGCGCGTGGTGGGGCAACTGCTGACGCTGATGGACGGCCTGCGTGCGCGTGGCCAGCTCGTGGTGGTGGCGGCGACCAATCGGCCCGATGCGCTCGATCCAGCGCTGCGACGGCCTGGCCGCTTCGACCGCGAGATCAATCTGCACGCGCCCGATTATCAGGGGCGCATCGAGATTCTACGCATTCACAGCCGCGATATGCCGCTGGCGCACGATGTGGACCTGAGCGAGCTGGCCCGCATCACGCCAGGCTTCGTCGGGGCCGACCTGGCGGCGCTCTGCCGCGAGTCGGCGATGGCGGCGCTGCGGCGCACCTTCCCGCGCGCTGTGCTCATCAGCGCCAGCATCCCCTCCGATCACCTGCTGGCGCTGACGGTCATGATGAGCGACTTCCTGGACGCGCTACGCAGCATCGAGCCATCGGCGGCGCGCGAGGTGTCGGTGGAACTGAGCCGCACGACCTGGGATGATGTGGGCGGCCTCGAAGAGATCAAACGTTCGCTGGTTGAGACGATACAGTGGCCGCTACGCTACCCGGAACTCTATGCGGCGATGGACCTGGAGCCGACGCGCGGCGTGCTGCTGGCGGGGCCGCCAGGTACGGGCAAGACGCTGATCGCGCGGGCGCTGGCGACCGCCTGCCAGGCGAACTTCATCTCGGTCAAGGGGCCAGAACTACTCTCGAAGTGGGTTGGCGAGTCGGAGCGCGGTGTGCGCGAGACGTTCCAGCGAGCGCGGCAGGTTGCGCCGTGTGTGCTGTTCCTCGACGAGATGGATGCGCTGGCCCCGCAGCGTGGTGGCTCATTCGACGCGGTGGGCGACCGGCTGATTGGCCAGTTGCTGACCGAGCTGGACGGCATCGAGGGCAGGCGTGGCGTGATCGTGGTGGGCGCGACCAACCGCCCGGAGCTGATCGATCCAGCGGTGCTGCGCTCCGGTCGCTTCGATCTGGTGGTAGAGTTGCCGCTGCCCGACCGCGAGGCGCGCCGCGCGATTCTGGGCATCCATACGAAGCGTCGCGCGCTGGCGCCGAATGTCTCGCTCGATGCGCTGGCGAAGAAGACCGATGGCTTCAGCGGCGCCGACCTGGAGGCCGCCTGTCGCCGCGCCGCCAACCTGGCGCTGGCCGAGTGGATGCGGGCGCGCGGCGCCAGTGTGGACCCAACGAACCGCGCCTCGGCCCCGACCAATACCGGCGCCCCGCAGATCGAGACACGCCACTTCGAGGCGGCCTTCGCCGAGGCGCGCGACAAGTAGCCGGGGTGGCCAGTCGCGCGCTCATCCGCGTTGTGAGCTGCGTCTCTTGTGTCATGAAATGAAGCTTGCTAGAATGCCCCCCAAAGACGCTAGCATCGTCCGCATGGCGCGAGCGACGCGGCGCCCTTGTGAGGGAAGTAGCTATGGTTGCGTTCAGCATCCTGGGGCTGATGGGGCGCCAACGCGCCAAGCCTGTGGCGGGGCGTCACTTCGGGCGCGATCTGGCGCATGACGAGCATGTCGGATGGCGCAAGCTCGTGCTGGTGCGCCACGGCCAGACTGACTTCAACGTGCAGCATCGCCTGCCCGGTCAGCTTGCCGGTGTGCCGCTCAATGCGGAGGGACGCCACGAAGCGCAGACGACCGGCGAGGCGCTGCGGGCGCTGCCGCTGACGGCCATCATCGCATCGCCATTGGAGCGCACGATGGAGACGGCCAGCTATGTCAACGGCGCGCGTGGGCTGACCATCCAGCAGGACCGCGACCTGCTCGACACGGATTATGGCAAGTTCAATGGCCAGAACTACGACGAACTGGACAAGAGCGATCCACAGTGGCTGCGCTTCCTGGCCAATCCATTGCGCTCACCACGCGGGGTCGAGAGCTTCGCCCAGGTGCAGCAGCGGGCGGTGCGGGCGGCTGAGCGCTGGCGCACGGCTCCCGACGCAGGCGAATGGGTGGCGCTGGTAACGCATGCTGATCTGGTGAAACTGATCTGCGCGCATTATCTGGGCATTCCGCTGGAGCGCGTGCCGTTGTTCGGCATGGATAACGCGGCAGTTTCGCTGCTGGCGTTTCATCCCGATGTGACAGAGCCGCCGTCGTTGCTGTGTTTCAACTGGACCTCGCCTGCGCTCTGGCTCGCGGCTGCTGAGCGCCACTAGCGTCCAACCGCCTTCTAACCGTCGTGGGCATGCGCGCGTACATGCCATATTGCCGTCGCTGCGCCGCCCACAGGATGGGCGCGTCTGGGCGTGACCGTGCGCCACTGTGCGCCACGAGGCGGCTGAGACTGGAGGGTTGGCAGCATGCGATTGAACCTGGACGCGCCGATTGCCGAGGTGACAGTATACCCTGACCGCGCGCTGATCACGCGGCGCGGCAGCGTGGAGGCGCCTGACGCGGGTGAGCATGAGATTGCGCTGGCCCAGTTGCCGCGCACGCTGGTGAAGGAATCGCTGCGTGCAGCGGGACGTGGCTCCGCAGGCGCCCAACTGCTGGGCGTGGACCTGACCGACGAATACCATGCCGCGCCGCCCGAAGACGTGACGCGCGGCATCCAGGCGGAGATTGATCGGCTGACGCGCGAGATGGAGAAGCTCGACCAGCGCCTCACGCTGCTCGAACAGCAGCGGCGCTGGATCAACACGCTGGGCGAGCAGGCGGCGCGTGGCCTGGCGTATGGGCTGATTCGCGGTGGAGCGGAGCCTGAAGACCCGGCGCGCATCTTCACCCTCACGCGCGACGAGAGCGAGCGGCTGACCAGCGCGACGCTCGATGCCCAGGCCGAGCGGCGGCGTGTGTCGCAGGAGCTGGATGCGCGCGAGCGTGAGTTGGCGGCGGCGACCGGCGCGCATGGGCCAGATCGCTACCAGGCGCTCATTCGCGTGCGGACGGCGGACGCTGGCGTGATCGCGTTCGAGGTCTCCTATCTGGTCTATAACGCGAGTTGGGAGCCGCGCTACGATGCGCGTGTGGATACCGTGGCGGGCAAAGTCCGCTTTTCGCAGCAGGCGCAGGTGCGGCAGTGGTCCGGCGAGGACTGGTCGGCAGTGCGGCTGGCGATCTCGACGGCGCGACCAAGCGCGGCGCTCGCGCTGCCCGACGAGGCGCCCGTGTGGTATCTGGAGCAGCGCCCGCAGATCCAGCCGCGTGTCTATGCAGCGGCGTCAATGCGCTCGGCGCGCATGCCTGGTGCGCCCGGTGAGGCAACCGCCGCGCCGATGGCGGCCATGGCGGCGCCGGACGAGGCGAACTTCGCCGATATGACCATGGCGCCCGTTCCCGTCGAGAACGCAGGCGCTGCGCAGGTGTTCCGCATCGGCGGCGCGAGCGACATTCCATCGGATGGGCAGCCACATCTGGTGGGGCTGGGCGACGACGATCTGCCCGCGCGGCTTGAGTATGTGGCTGCGCCAGTCATCGCCGATGGGGCGCATCTGCGCGCGGTGACGCTGAATGCGACCGGCCACGCGCTACCGGCGGGCGCGCTGCATGTCTTCCACGGCGGAGACGCGGGCGATGAGTATGTCGGCGAGACCCATCTGGAGGCGACAGCGGAGGGCGCGCCGCTGAAGCTCTACCTCGGTGTGAACGACAACATCACCGTCAAGCGTGAGTTGGTCGAGCGCGACACCGATCGTGGCAATCTCCTGCAGGGTGGTACACGACGCACGACGGTCGGCTACCGCGTGACGCTGGCCAACCGCACCGACACGCCGCAGCGGGTGATTCTGCTCGACCGCCTGCCGATCGCCAAGCATGAGCGCATCAAGGTGAAGCCGCTGGAGATGCGCCCACAACCCACCAACCAGACCAAGCTCGATCAGCTCACTTGGGAGTTGCAGCTGACCCCAGGCGAAGACCGCAAGGTGGAGTGGCGCTTCCTCGTGGAGTCGCCCGCCGACCTCGATTTCATCGGCATGCCGTCGTAGGCGCCAGCCTGCGCCAGTGCGGTCTTGAGGCGGTCAACTAGGTCGGCGTCCTTACTGGAATAGCTGATAAAGACGCGCACTGGGTCAGCCATTCCCATCA
>JAICSR010000040.1 GCA_025936795.1 Ktedonobacterales bacterium
ATGGGGTGAAGTCTTGCAGGCGCAGCGAGCAAGCCGCACGTCATTCGTGCGGCGTCATATCAGCGGCGTCACCCAACCGGTGTCATCCTTCCGGTGATGTGAGCGCTGGCCTAGCGCGTGGGGTTCAGGTAGCCCTTGAGGACGGCATAGAGCACGGCCTGATCGCGATTCTGCACATGCAGCTTGCCAATGATGTGGGCGATGTGTGTCTTGACGGTGTTGCCAGAGATGACCATACGCTCGGCGATCTCCGCCGTACTCATCTGTTGCGCCACCAGAGAAAGCGTCTCCAGCTCGCGCTCGGTCAGTTGCGGCTCGCGACCACTTGGCGCCCGCGCGGGGAATTGATACGCGCGCACACCGCGATTCACATAGCGCGCCGAAATCTCGCTATCCACCACCCACTCGCCTCCGCCCAGCCGCCGCGCCAGCTCACACAGGTCGCTGTTCTGCGTGTCACCCTTGCGTGTGTAGCCATGCGCGCCCGCAATGAAGGCGTCGGCGTAGAGGTCGCCAGTCGTATCGGTCGCAGTGATGACGCCACAGATCGTCTGCGGGCTGACCTCGCGTAGCGCGCGAATCAGCTCCACACCGCCACGCCGGTCGCCTTGCAGCCGCATATCCACCAGCGCGACGGCGGGGCGCCGTCGCTCGGCGAGGCTGAGCGCCTCCTCTGGTGAGGCGCAGACGCCCACCAGCTCGATGTCATCGGCGCGCAAGAGCAGCGACATCGCCTGTCGCGCGAAATAGTCATCCTCCACCACCATCACCGTGACCAGCGGCGTCTGCGGCGTTTCCGTCATCGCATCGTTCATCGCGGCGTTCTCCAGGCGCGTTCACTGAGGCGCTCGATCTCAGCTGTGCGCGCCGACTGCGCCTTGCCCATGATGTTGCGAATGCTGGTGTGAATGGTCGTCTCGCGTTCGTGGAAGGCGCCTGCGAGGATGGTGGCGCTCTCGCCAGCGGCGATGCGGCGCAGCAGGTCGCGCTCGTGGGGAGTGAAGGAGGTGGAGTCATCACTGTCGCGCAGGATGCGGCTGGCCATTTCGGGGTCCAGGTCCCAGGCGCCCTCGGCAAGCCGCCGTACAATGGCCGGTAACTCGTCGCCGAGCACGTAGCCTTTGCGATAGTAGCCATGCGCCCCGGCATAGAAGGCCTTGGGCAGCAGGTCGCCGCGTCGGTCGCTCGCCGTCAGCGCCAGGCAGGCCGTCGCCGGACTCAGCGCGCGTATCTGGCGTATCAGCTCAACGCCCGCGTAGGGGTCGCCCTGCATGCGCATGTCAACCAGCGCGACCTGCGGCGGTCGGCGCACGATGGCGTCGAGGCAGGCCTCTGGCGTCTCGCACAGGGCGATCACCTCGATGTCTGGCCCGTGCAGCAGCAGCCGCAGCGCCTCACGCGCCGAGCGGTCGTCATCCACGATCAGCGCGCTGATCCGCGCGTTCGACTCAGCTTGCGGCTCCATGCCGTTCCCCCTCAACTCGCTCTAGACGTTCCAGATAGCCTCAATGAAAACACTCAGCATGCACGAACACGCCACCAACCAGCGTTAGTCAGCGGCGTGCGGGACGCGGAGACGCGCGCCCACTCGCGCCTCGGCCCGTACTTCAGCGTCAACATCAGCAGCGTCAACATCAGCGCCAGCCAGGCGGAAGACCACCTGAAGCGTCGTGCCAGAGGCGCCAGGCTCAGAGGAACTCTGCACAGCGAAGTCGCCGCGGTGACGCTCAGCGCGCCGCTGAATGCTCGACATGCCGTGCGCCTTGGTCGAGAGCCGCGTGGTGTCGAAGCCGCAGCCATTGTCGCGGATACAGAGGCGTAACGTCTGTTCACCTGCCTGCGCGTCAATCACTACCTCGGTCGCACGCCCGTGCCGATAGGCGTTGTAGACCGCCTCGCGCGCGATCATGCGCGCATCATGGCGCAGGCTACCTGCCAGCGCTGCGTCGTCGCCGTCGTGGCTCACGACGCAGCGCACGTTCAGCGTTCGCTGCACCAGCGCGGCATATTCGTCAAGGTCGCCAAAGAGGCCGTGCGGCTCATCGGCGGCGTTCTCGGCGCCCGCGCGCCACATATCGCTGGTATCGCGCTCACGCCAGACCTCGATCAGGTAGTTGACCTGCCGTTGCAGCGCGTGGATGAATTGATAGGCGTTGTGCAGCTTCTCGCCATCGAGGGGCGTCAGCGCGCCAGTACTCGCCCAGGATTTCAGCGCCTGCTCCAGCAGCATGCGCCCATAGCTGACATCCTGCCCCATGCCGTCGTGCAGCTCGATCCAGGTATTGGCGCGCTCCTCCTCCACGACCCGCTGGTAGAGCATCGCGCTCTGCAAGGCCAGCGCCGCCAGATCGGCCAGCGCCGCACACCACTCGCGATACTCTGGCGAGAAGAGCTGGCTGGCGTGATAGTTGACGAAGATGACGCCCAGCGCCGTGACCTCGCTCGCGGCGTTTGGACCGACACGCAGCGGCAGAATCGCGGCGGCCTGCACGCCCTCGCGCGCGACGAAATCAGCAGCGCCAGGCTCGGCGCCAGCCCGACCGATGTAGGTCTCGAAGCGCGGCTGTCCCTCGCGCAGCGCCCGCGCGACCGCCGATGCGGCGCCACGCGCCAGCACGCGCGCCGCCGGAGCGGGTAGCGTGCGGAATGCGCCGGAGACGACCGGCTCGCCAATGCGCCCATCTTCGGGATCACAGGGGTAGAGCGCCACCGAGTCGGCGCCAAGCGTCTCCCGCGCGGTCATTACCACCTGCTCCAGCGCCGCCCGCAGGTCATGCCGGGTGAGCAGGCGCCGCGCGATGCGCTGGGTGACGCTGGCCAGGCCACGCGCGCGTCGCAGGCGTTGCGCATTGTCGAGTGAGAGCGCCAGGTGCAAGGCGATGGCGCGCAGCAGTTCCACATCGTCCTCACCAAAGGCATAGGCGCGCGCGCTCTGCACATCTAACACGCCGATGATGACGCCGCCAAGTGTCAGCGGGATGGCCAGCTCCGCGCTCGTATGCGGGAAGCTGGTGTGTCGCAGGTAGAGCTGGTCGGGGTCATGCTCCACATCGTTGACAAGCCGCTCCTGGCCATAGATGGCGGCCCAGCCGGTGATGCCGCGCGCCTGCTCGATGACAAAGCCCTCGCGCACCAGCGCCCGCCCAGCCACCGAGGCGGCGCCGACGAAGCGCAGGCCGCGCCCGATGCGGGCATCCTCAGAGGTGGCCAGCAGTACGTTGACCTCGTCGTAGCCCATCCGCTGGGCGATGATGGCGGCGGCCGCGTTCGCGAAGTCGTCGTCGGGGGCGGCTTGCAGCGCCGTGATGACGCGCACGACCTCAATCGCGCTGGTCAGGCCAACCCGTCGCTCAGAGAGCGAGCGCAGCGTGATGGCCGGCAGCAGGCTGACAAGCGTGAGCCAGCAGGCGTGCAGCGCGACGACACGCAGCGTCGCCAGGTCCATGCCACCAACCACCACCGCTTGCGCCACGCCGTCGCAGACGATGACGAGCGCGCCGAGGACGACGATCCAGATCATCGAGGCGTAGCGCGCGACCCGCAGCAGCGGCAGCACGAAGAGCAGCCAGCTCGCGACATCGGTGGCGACCGGCAGACCAGCCGCCCGATAGCTCCTGTCGAGCGTGACGACGAAGAGCAGCGCCGCCGCCGTCAAGACCAGCGCCAACGTACTCTGGATCAGCGCCAGCCCACGCGCATCTCGCATCTCGGCGGACGACTCGGCGCCCGTCGCGTCGCGGTCGAGTGGCCCATAGATCAGCCACAACCGCCAGCGGACCAGCGCGCTCGCTCCAGTATGCAGACGCTGGCGTATGCGTGGCATGTGTGAGACGGCCAGCATGACGCTCAGGTAGCCGAGGTAGGCGATCAGCCAGAGCGCCATCAGGGGGACATGCGTGAGGATGGGAGCGATCAGCAGCGCCATGATCGTGACGATGACCGCGCCCGCGATGGCGTCGTACCAACTCATGAAGAAGCGCAGCCCGCGGCGACTGCGCACGGGTGGCGTCGCGGCGAAGAGGTCGCGTGGGACGGGCCGATAGACGTTCAGCACGTCAGACTCGCCTGCCTTCCCCTGGCGCTCCTGAGCGGCGCCCGTTTGGCGCGCTGGAGCATGCGTCACGACACTTCTTAGCGCAGAGTGTACGCTAGCCGACCTGCCAGGGGCTATCACCCATCGGATGATATTCCCACACATGCGAGTTTGTGGTAGCGCGCGACAAGTAAAGAGGCGTCTCGCTACTGCGCTAGTTCTACTAAAATTTACGCAGAATTACTGAACAGTTCATCAAGATTGAGCGGGCAGAGACATTCGACTTCAGGTATTATATTTGCAATCAATTGATCTTCTCCAGGTTTCACGTAATTCACTACATTTTTGCGTGGGCAATGATCCTGGATATGGTTGTGCGGAGGGGGATCATGACAAGTCTAAGCGCGATTACAATCGGTCCACAGGATGATCGGCGTATTATTGGGTATGTGGATGATCTGGGCGGAGTATATGACATACAACAGCGCAGGGTTGGTGGTGTCGGCATGGAGCATAATGGTCGATACGCGATTCAAGACCCGCGCGGAGTAGTTATTGGCTCGGTAGAGTCGTCCGCTGGCCCCGCTGGAGGACATGCAGTTTATGACAATTTCAACGCGGTGATAGGTTCTGGATTCACAGATAGATTTGAAGAGGCCACGACAGGTCAAGTTGGATTGATGGCCTACAACGCAGGTCGTGGCGAACATGCGGGGCTTATTTCCAGCGCCGCCCTCTTGCTTCTTGTCCATTCGCCTGTCTCATACCTAGCACCTGATTGGAAGGCGGAAGCGCTTGATCATACAGTACAAGAAAGTCGGCGTATGGCGCATGATGGAATAGAGATGGTGCAGACAGGCGTCAACCGTCTGATGGATGAGCATACACAAACACTGATGGATCGTGAGCGTCGGGCGAAAGCTGGCAGCATCGTCGATGTGTCTGCGGGCCAACGCATGAAGACTGCCGGTACGATCATTGTTGAGATGATTCCCTTAGGGCTAGGACCCTGGGGAATTGGAGACGTAATTACCTTCATTGAGGGCGCTATTGGCCGTACACTTGATGGCCTTCGGCTCTCGAACCTCGAACGACTCATTTATTTCGGCGCGTCCGCGATTCCAGTAGTTCCAGCTCGCCCTGTCGTCACGATCTATCGGATCATTGAGCGAGGTAGAGCGCATGAGGTCGAACTTCGCGAGGCAGAGCGCCGCGAGGTCAACTATTCGGAGCGCCTCGATGATATCCCAACGGGAAGTGACCTGAATCCTTTCAACTTAGGCGCAGCACAGCCTGCTAGCTACATAAGCGAAACCATGCCAGCTGGCCCACGTTTGTCCGGACAGACAGGACAGTGGGAAACGTGCCAGGTCGAGGCGCACCCAACTCTGATGAACATGCGCGTGCATTTCACAGCAGAGGCTCTTGGTCCGCGAGGAGTATACACTGCTGCAACTTCGCGCGGAGTTGCGACAGCTTCGGCTGGCACAGACGACATTAAGCAGCATGGACCTGTTGTTAATGATCTCGTAAAGACGCTTATGGCTCAAGGATGGGAGCCTATTTCTGAGCGCGGTCCGTATTGGTTCAGCTATCGTTTTAGGAGGCGTGTTCACTAGACGGTAGGTTCACGCACTCTGTTAGCAGTTTTGATCAGAGCGCAGATCACAGGGCGGGCAGGCGGGTACGAGCGAACGAGAGGTGTCTCATGGAAACTCGGCAATGCGGAAAGTGCAACGGATCAGGACATGTCTATGTCAACGGGCCATGTCCCGCTTGTAGGGGAAGCGGGCAAAACGCCACTAATCCAGGGGGAACGTGTTCCTTATGCCGAGGCAGTGGCCACATATCAGGTCAAACGACTTGTAATCAATGCGCAGGTCTTGGCTATCAGCGCATACTCTCTGGGCCTGAGTAAGAACGTCAATTACTTTCTAAAGAAACCTTGAACAATCTGTTTCAGGTACGACAAGATGGAGACACACCGGGGTTCGCCCAGCGCGTCTCCATCTGGAGCATGTCGTCGCCGTGTCATTCACACCCACGGGCGTGGGAACGACGCGCGCCAGCGGCTAGTCGCGGCGCTCTTTGAGGCGCGCAGCCTTGCCGCGCAGCCCGCGCATGTAGTACAGGTTCTTGCGGCGCACCTGGTTGTGGCGCACGACCTCCACCTTATCAATGCGGGGGGAGTGCACCAGGAAGCTGCGCTCAACGCCCACATTGTGAGCAATGCGGCGCACAGTGAATGACCTATTGACACCCTCACCGCGCAGGCGAATGATGATGCCCTCGAAGACCTGGATGCGCTCGCGGCTGCCTTCAACCACCTTCGCATGCACGCGCACCGTATCACCTGGCTCCAGGTGCGGCGCACGCTCACGCAGATTCTCTACTTCAACAGCCCGAACGAGTGGCGCGACTGACATGACTCTATCCTCCTCACAAAATGCCAAAAGCTAGTATATACCCGCACGGCGTCTGCGCGCAACACTTTCTTTTCGCAGACACATCTCGTACGAAGCTCAGGTCAGCGCTGCATGTTTCCGCTGCCCGATTGCTTGGGCCGCAGGCGACCGTATTCGCTATGGGCAGAACCCCCATTTGGACAATTTATTGTCACCCTTACGACAGAATGATACACTCAAGTCCGACCTCACTACGCGGCGGCCTCCATCGTCGTGGATGCAGCGCTTGTCAGCGGCTTTTCACGCTCAATCAATGATCGAACATCTGCCTGGAGAACCCGCATGCGTGCGTCTCGTGCGTCTCTGGACGCGAGCGCGCCACATGCACAGCTCGAAAGAGGCGCTTTGTGATTAGCTGCCAGCGCTGTGGACAGCCGCTCAGCCCAAATACGCCAACCTGCCTGCGCTGCGGGGCGCCAGTCACGCCCTCCGCTGGCTGGTCGCAGCCACAGGGCGGCTGGAACGCCAACCCCTTTGGCGCTGGGGCAGCGACTCCCTATGGCGCGCCACCCTCGCCCTCGCTCGCCTACGGCGCTCCGCAGCCGCCGTCGCAACAGCCGCCGCGCTTCTCGGCAGGTTCGCTCATCAGCGATGGCGACCTTCCCGAATGGCTGCGCGAGTCGGCGGATGGACACGGCGCCCCGCCGCCTCAGCCAGCCGGATGGAGCGCGCCTGCCCAGCCAGCGCCAGGCCAGGGGTGGGCGCCAGCGCCTGAGCCGCAGCGGCCCGACATCGCCGCGCAGCATACCATACGCCAGCCCAGCGTTGGGGCGCCCAACCCAGCAGCACAGAATCCCTTTGGGCAAGCGCCGATGGGCTACCCAGCGCAGCCCTATCCGCAACCCGCCCCCCCGGCTGGCTATCCGCAGCAGCCGCCCTACCCGCAACAGCAGCCCTATCCGCAACAACAATCGTACCAACTGCAACAGCCCGGCTATCCGCCCCAGCAGTCGCCCTATTCACAGGCGCCCGCGTATGGGCAGCAACAGCCCGGCTACCCACAGCAACCCTATTCGCAGCAGCAGCCCATGCCGCCCGCGTCCGTCAATGCGTTTCCCGCAATCGATCAGGCTGGAACCGCCGCCTATGCAGGGCCGCAGATGGGCGGCCTGGCAGGTCAGGCGCTGGTAAATCACCAATCACTGCCGAACTGGCTCTCAGGAGCGCCTGGCCAGCCAGGGATGGGACAGCCGAGGATGGGACAGGCGGCGCCACACGCGATGGCGCCATCTGGCATGCAGGCGCGGTCGCTGGTAGATGATCAGTTGCTGCCGAAATGGCTACGCGATCAGCCAGACGACGCTGGGCGCGCCAATGTCTCGGAGTGGATTGGCGCGTCGGCGGCGCAGGAGCCGAACTTCCTGAGTGAGGCCTACGCGCAGGCGCGGCCTGTGCCTGCGCCCCAACCAACGGACAACGCATTCTACCAGCCGCCCAGCCCTGCGCATGGCGCTGGCTATGGTGGCTACGGCGCTGGCGATGATGCGGCCATGCCCGACTGGCTCCGTGCGCAGGCCCAGCCCGGCGCAGGCGCTGGACCTCAGGCTGGGATGCCGCCCGCAGCAGGCGGCGCTCCACAGCAACCCGGTGGATTCGCCGCCTCGGACCTGATTGATCCTGCCGCGCTGCCAGACTGGGTGACGGGACGCGCGCCCGCCGCGCAGGCGTTCTCCGGCGCACAGGGCTGGAACGCCGCGGAGCCAGGCGCCTCGTTGGCTGCGCCTGAGCCGACGTATCAAGAGGGATACGACCAGCAGGGCTATGATCAGGAGGACGACCAGGGACAACCGAAGTGGGGCGCCGACAGCGCGCAGAACGACCAGGGCTATGGTCGTGGCCAGCCGCTGGCCTCCAACGAGCTACCTCCCTGGCTGCGTGGTCGAGCTGGCGCCTCAGCGGCAGGCGGGCGTATGCCATCCGCTGAGCGAAACCCCTGGGCGAGCGCCGCCGAGCCAACCGATTCGGCTGCGGTCTGGGATGAAGCGGAACCATGGGATGAAGGCGACGGGCAGGCTGCGCAGGGTTGGGGCGCCGCTGGCTGGGATGACGGCGGACGCGACGACAGACGCGACGATGGCTATCGTGATGGCCACGGCGATAGGCGGATGAGCGGCTGGGGCGCCTCCGAGCCGAGCGCTGGCTGGGAAGAGTCGGCGCCGCAGAGATCGCGCGGCGGCTATGCCGATGATCGCTACGACAACGACCGCTATGACGCTAGCCAGTACGGGGACGATGACGAACGAGACGACGACTATGACGAAGAGCCTGCTGACCGCGCACACGGACGCGGCTGGCTCGGATTCCTGCGACGCGACAAGCGCTAGCAAGCGGTAGCGAGCGCTAACAGATGAACGTGTTGACCGAACGGCGGCGCAGACGGCGCAACAACCTGGGTGGAGTGTCCACCTGGTAGAGCAGGGAGACAGAAAGGGTGGCTGAAGCGACCCATGCAGCCTCGCGCCCACAGGAGAGCGCGGCGCGCCGACCGCCGACGATCCGGTCGCTGTTGCTGATTGATTGCGGCTCGGTCTTTACGACCGCTGCGCTGGTTGGCCTGGTAGACGAGCAGCCACGCATGCTCGCGCGGGCGCAGCGCCCCACCACCAGCGCCCCACCGATCGCCGACCTGATGATCGGCGCGCGTGACGCTGTCGCAGAGATCGAGCGCATCACCGGGCGGGCGCTCTTGCGTGATGGCCGCCTCATCACGCCCGAACAGGCCGATGGCGCTGGCGTAGACAGCATGACGCTGGTCACCAGCATCGGCGGGCCACTGCGCATCTTCGCCACCGGCCCCGGTCGCGAGACACTCTCCGCACTGCTCTACCGCTCGCTCGCCGGCCTCTTCGCACAGGTCGAATCGCTGCCACCACTCGCCGAGCCACCTTACGACGCACAGACACTTCAGGCCATCGCCATGGTCCGGGCGCTCGCCCCACACGTCATCCTCGTGGTTGGGTCGGCGTTCGGCGCCAGTCGCGGCGCGCAATCGCTCGACGCCGCGTCCCAGACCATCATGCAGTGGTTTCATGCGTTGAGCGAATCTGCGCACACAGATGAGGAGCCAGTCGCGCTGCCAACAGTGCTCTTCACCGGCCAGACTGAAGACGCCACGCGCCTCCAGGCGACCCTGCGCACGGTGGCTCCCGGTGTGCAAGTCGTCCAGGCGCTCTCACCCTCCACACTAGCGCCGCTCAATCGCGCCATCGGGCCGATCTATGAGTCAGCGTCGCTGCGTCCGCTGCCCGGCTATGACCGCCTGCGCAAGCTGGCTGCTACCCCACCGATGGCGACGATCACATCGCTAGGTGGGGTGGCGTGCTTCCTCGCACAGCACTATGCTATGAATGTGGTGGTGGCGGATGTCGGCGGCTCATCGACTGTGCTGGCGGGCGCCACCGCCGAGGGCGAGTTCGTGCCGGGGTCGCAGCCGGTGATGGGCGTCGGGCCGGGCGCGGGACAATTGCTGCGCACGGTCGGCGCCGAGAACATTTTGCGCTGGCTACCCTTTGCGCTCGATGAGAATAGCCTGCGCGAGTACGTGCTGCAACGCATGCTGCGGCCTCACGCGCTGCCTGGCTCGCTCATCGAACTGGAGATCGAGCATGCGCTTGCGCGTGAGGCGATGCGCATGGCGCTGCATGCGCCTGGCTCGCGGCTGACGGGCATGCGACCGATTGATGTGGCGCTGGCGACCGGCGGCGTGCTGGCCAATACACCGACGCCCGCGCACGCCGCGCTCATCATGCTCGACGCGCTCCAGTTGCAGGGCATTGCGTCGCTCGCGCAGGATACCGCGCGCATCGCCTCGCTGCTGGGCATGGCGGGCGTGCTGGCGCCCACGTTCGCGGGCCATGTCGCCGAGATTGATGCGCTGGCGCTGCCGCTAGGCCCGGTCGTCACGACCATCGGAGCCGCGCCTGCGGGCGCCGTCGCTGTCTACGCCACGCTCGAATATGGCGATGGACGCAAGCTGGCCATCGAGGCGACGCAGGGCGAACTCTCGCGGCTGCCGCTGGGTCAGGGCGAGCGGGCGCTCTTCTCGCTTCAACCGCATCCCAACGTGGACATCGGGCTGGGGCCGGGGCAGCCAGCGCGCGCCACCGAGCCGATTGAAGGCGGCGCGCTGGGGCTGGTGATCGATGCGCGCGGGCGCCCGCTGCCATTCGCCGCCGGACGCGACGAGCGCATCGCGCAGGCGCAGGCCTGGCGTCAGGCGCTGGGCATCGCGCTGAATGATGGGCAGTCCAGAACGCAGGGAGGCGTGCAATGAGTGTGAGCGCACTCGACTACCCGCTGGGGCGACCAATCATCTCGGCGATTGCCGTGCGACGGCGCAGACTGTTGCCACCAGGCGCGACGCCATTCGTGTCGCTGCACGAGCAGGTTAGCCCCGGGCAGGCCATCGCCGAGGCGCGCTCCGATGCGGGGCTGGCCACAGCGCTCGCCGGTCTGGCGGGGCGAGTGGTGGACGTAGCGCCCGGCCAGAGCGTGACCATCGAAGGCGCAGCCACGCTCATCAACGGCCTGCTGGGCGTTGGTGGACAGGTCGCCGGGCCACTCTTCTTTCCGCAGCATGGCGAGTCGCTGGCGCTGATACAAATCCCACCCGGCAGCGTCATCGTCTACCCGACGCGCGCGCCGCTGACTCTGCTGCAGCGCGCGTATGCTAGCGGCGCGGCGGGAGTGATCGCGGCCAGCGCCTCGGCGTTGGAGTTGGAAGCCTTCGCCCGCGCCGACCTGACCGCCCTGCTCGATGGCTTCGTGCCGCTGAGCGCACAGCCGCCACTGACCGTGCTGCTGACCGAGGGGCTGGGTAACTGCACGATGAGTCCGCCGATCCTGCGGGCGCTCGAACAGCGCGTCAACGACGTGATCCTGCTCAATGGGCAGACATCGCCGCGCCACAACATTCGCCCGGAAGCGCTGCTGCCCCTGCCAGCCAGCGCCACACCCACAGCCACACCGCTGCCCAGCGCGTTCACCGTCGGCTCCCTGGCGCGCATCACCGCCGGGCCGCAGCGCGGGGTGTGGGGGCGTGTCAGCCACATCTTCACACAGGCGCGGCGCTCGGCGACGGATCAGTGGGAGCCAAGCGCATTGCTGCGCCTGGATGACGGCTCGACGCAGATCATGCCACTCGCGCTGCTTGACATCATTGGGTAGGGGCGCCGCTGTGACCGCCATCGCCTTCGCGTCCGCCGCAACCCTGCCGCTGGAGCAGGTCACGCACGCATTCAATCTCGCCTTCACCGGCTACTATCTGCCCATGACGCAGACGCCCGATGGGCTGGCGCAGATGATGCGCGAGAACGACGTGCGCCTCAAGGAATCGGCGGTGATCTACTTCAACGGCGCACTGGCAGGCATTGGGCTGGTGGGTGTGCGTCAGGCGCGCGGCTGGATCGCCGGGATGGGGGTCGCGCAGCAGTGGCGTGGGCAAGGTATCGGCGCGCAATTGCTGGGGCGCCTGCTCAACCGGATGCGCGCGATTGACCTGCGAGAGGCGCAACTCGAAGTACTCGACGTGAACACGCCTGCGCTCACGCTCTACCAGCGCATGGGCTTTCGCACGCTACGCAGCCTGATGGTCTATCATGGCCCGCTGCAGCTCGATGCTGCCGCCACGCCCAGGCGCAGCGGCGATCGGGCGCAGACGCGCGTGGTGGCGCCTCGGCTGGCGCTCAACCAATTCGACGCCTATCATGCGGTCGCGCCCGCCTGGCAGCGCGAGCGCGCATCGCTGGAGCGCGTGCGTAGCGCACTGGATGGGCTGGGCCTCTGGGATGATGGTCGCCTGCAAGCCTATCTGCTCTTCTCGCGGCAGAGCGGCGGTTATTCGCTGCTCGATGCGGGAACCACCGCGCCAGACGCAGCCGCCCGCCGCGACGACATCGTGCGGCTGCTACGCGCGCTGGCCGATCCCGCGCCGGAGACCGTCTTCCGTGCGATCAATACGCCACCCGGCGATGCGCTGGGCGATGCGCTCGATCAACTGCGCTGCCCCGTGGCTGTCACGCAGCGTGAGATGACCTGCGCCCTGTAGGCGTGAGCAAACTCTCGGCCTTGAAAGGCCGGAGCACGCGCACGCGGCCTGAAGGCCGGAACGCTCCGCCGCCGCGTGTGACGGCGCGCGAGGAGGGCATTTATGCCCCGTCGCGCCGTGCGCCGGCCTTTCAAGGCCGCGACACCAAATATGAGGCGCCCGTATGACGCTCGACCAGCTTCAAACCTTTATCGCCGTCTCGCGTGCGCGCAGCTTCTCGCGGGCAGCGACGCTGCTCGACCTCGCCCAGCCCACGCTGAGCGGGCGCATCGCGACGCTCGAGCGCGAGATCGGCGCGCAACTCTTTCATCGGCGTGGCCACACGCTGGAGCTGACTGAGGCCGGGCGCGCCCTGTTACCCTATGCCGAGCGTATGCTGGCGATGCGCGCGGAGGGCCAGCGCGAGGCGCAGCGCGTGGCCCACGGTGGGCTGGGCCGCCTGACACTGGGCGTCAACCCCACCTGCGGCCAATATCTCGCGCCGCGCCTGGTCGAAGCCTACGCCCGCGCGCATCCGACTGAGCGCGTGTGGGTGCGGGTCGAGCGCAGCCCGATCTTGATGGAGACGCTACTCGATGGCGTCGTACAGTTGGCGCTCTGCTCGCTGGCGCAGATGGACCCGCGCGCCGATGTGCTCTGGCGCGCCAGTGATCCGCTGCTGCTGGTGGCTGGGCGCGAGCATCCGCTGGGGCGTGCGGGTGTTTGCGAGCGCGCCGACCTGACTCGCCACACCATCATCTCCACCCGCACCGGGCCGACCCATTTTGGCCTGAGCAAGCTGCTGCCCGCCGGAGTTGAGCCGCGCATCGAGGCGACGGCTGGCGAAGTGGTGCGCCAACTGCTGCTGCGTGGGTTGGGCGTCTCGGTGCTGCCTGCCATCGCCATCTGGGATGAACTCAAGCGCGGCGATCTCGTCAGCGTGCAGGTGCGCGACGCCGAGCTACCCGCCTATGAGATCGTGCTGGCGCAGTGGCCGGGCCGCGACCTTTCGCCCGCCTCGCTGGCGCTGGTGGCGCTCGCCCGCGCCACGCCGATGGCCGCGCTGCTCGACCACTAGGACTTCGCGCGCCACAACACCCGCCAGTCGAGTATAATGTCGGGAATCATACAGAAGAGCCGAAACGGGAGAGTTGAGAGTGGCAGATTCCAAGGACCTCCGACGCGCGGACCGCAGTGGCGCCTTGCCCAACGGGCCAGCCAGCGCCATGGACGGTGTGGAAGAGCAGCACGAGGCAGGCACGCGCGAAGTCGAGATGTACATCCGAACTTATCAGTCGCTGCTCCGTAGCTCTGGCGAGGTCGGGCTGAAGGCGCTGGTGCAGGCGCACTATAACATTGACTCTGTGCTGCATCCTCAGGCGCGCAGCAGCGAGCCGGATATGTCCGCCTTCATCTACACCATGCTGCGGCTGCCCAACGCCATTCTCAACTGCTCGAAGGTGCTGCTGGGGCAATCGGATGAGGTCTTCGCGCAGCATGGTTTCCAGGTGGAGCAGTGGCAGGCCATCACCGCACCCGCGCGCCGCCGCAAATGGTTCTTCGACGGCAAGAATACGCTCGCCGTCTACATCGCCAGCGTCAGCGATACTGACGACATCGTGCCGACGCTGGTGGGCCTTCAGATCGAGTGGAATAAGTTCCACTGGCTGCTCAGCGCCGACCCCACCACCATGCAACTGCTCGAGAGTCGCGTAGACCGCTCATCGCCAGTCTATGCCGAGATCAGCAAAGTCGTGCGCGAGCGGCTGCATGTTACCATCGAAGACTGGCGCCGCCTCGAAGTGATGTGGGGCGACAACGTCTGGGTCAACCTGCTGGCGATTGGTCGCGAGCGCAAGAACTTCACCCTGCGCATGCTGGGCGGCTCGCACGTCGGCTTCGTGCGCTCCACGCGCAAGTGGTGGGCGCCCGTCGCCAAGCTGCTCGACGACGCCCGTTTGCAGCGCCGCCCGGTCTACTTCGTCTCCAGCAACACCCACAGCCTCGCCAACCTCTTCTCTGGCGTGGCGCGCCGCCGTGAGGAGGAGCTGACCCGCTTCGCGATGGCTGGCGCCGACACGTTCCTGGCGGAAGAGGCGCGCAAGCTGAAGGAAGGCCGCGCGCTGGGCAACTGGCAGAACTTCCTGTACTACGCCGCGCGCGAATATCAGAAGACACCCGCTGGGCAGGGCTTCGCGCGCAGCCGACCCGTCGAGGAACAGGAGCGCGGCATCTGGCAGATCGGCGCGCGTCAGGGGCTTGAGATTGATGTCCAGGTGCTCGACCTCTCGAAGCTGCGCGCCGATGACCTCGACCCGCGCGTGCGGGTGCCAGGCATCGAGCGGCTGGCCGACAGCCGGGGCGTCATCATCAACATTGACTATCCGCTGGGGATGGCGGCCTATCGCGTGCTGCGCGAGGTGGTCGAGAATCTGACCCAGGTGAAGGGTGTCTACATCCTTGGCAAGGCGGCGACGCTCAACGGCAGCATCGGCGATGTGATGATCTCAAATGTCGTGCTGGATGAGCATAGCCTCAATACCTACTGGCTCGACAACTGCTTCAGCGCCGCCGATGTCGCTGGCAATCTGGTCTTCGGCGCCGTGCTCGACAACCAGCGCGCCGTCTCGTCAAAAGGCACCTTCCTGCAGAACCGCGCCTACCTCGACTTCTACTACCGCGCCAACTACAGCGTGGTGGAGATGGAGTCTGGCCCCTATCTCGACGCGGTCTACGAGAGCCTCTACATGACGCGCTACCCGACCGGAGAGAACATCAACTTTGCGCGGCTGCCCTTCGATCTGGGCATCATCCACTACGCCTCCGACACGCCCTACACCCGTGGCAAGAATCTGGGCGCGGGCAGCCTCTCCTACTACGGCATGGACTCGACCTACGCGGCGACCGTCGCCATCGCGCGGCGCATCCTCGACCACGAGCTAGGCGGCGTGCGCGGTGACGCGGTGGCTCGCGCTGAGGCGATTCGCATGCGACGCGGCGCCGATGGGCGTGGCGCCGACAACCGGGGCGCGCCCACCGGGGCCAGCCGCTGATAGGATACGCTGCGCTGCCGAGCGCTCAGCCCTGTGGCAGCGCGCCCGGCCCCCAGATCGTGATCGCGCCGTAGACATTGTCCATCAGCAGCAGGTGTGATCCGTCGGGCGACCATTGCAACTGCTCATTGCCCGCGTTGCCAGATTGCAACCCGGCAAAGTTTGGCGTCAATTGCTTCACGAGCTTGCCCGTCTGCGTATCGAAGATCGAGACCGTGAACTTGGCGGAGGCAATGTCGCCGGATGTGTTGGCATTGAGCGTCGCCAACAGGCGTCCATCTGGCCGCCAGGTGACGAGGGTTTGCGCGTACTGGTTGGGGCCGAGTGTCATCGCGCTTAGTGAGCGCGCCAGCGCCACCAACACCTGATCGTGCGGCTCTATCGCGGATTCGTTCGACACAACCTGCTTCGTGGACGGTGGAACCAGGCTGCCATAGTCCGCGAAGTAGGGATAGTAATAGCGACCATCTGGCGAAATCGCTGAGAAGGTCGCGATCCACTGGATGTCCTGGGGAACGTTGACCGGCTGCCCATTCGGAGATGGCGCCGCCTGCGCAAGCTGCATTCTGCCCGATTGCCAGATGCTGAAGGTCTGCCCTTTGTTGGGCGCGCCAATCGGTTTGCCAGCCGCCGAGCCTGCTGGAGTGAGCGTGCCATCGCTATTCCAGCGATACATCGTCGCAGGCGCAGGCGCCGCCATAAACGCGGCTTTCCCTTCCGTCAGGTCCCAGCGCTCGACGACGCCGTTTGGGTTCTGCAGATGCTGTGGATAGACCGCCGTATCTCGCCACAGGGTCGCCTGCGACGTCCGGCCCACGCTGAGCCGCAGCACGCCACCGATCGTTGGCGGCACGCCACTTTGCCCATTCTGAGAACTTTGACTCTCAGAGGGCTGCACGGTGACATTGAATTGCATCAGCAGGGAGCGGCCATCAGGCGTCCAGGCGAGCGATTGCAAGAACAGCATCGCCGGGTTGAGCGGCTTCGCATTGTCGACCAGGAAATGGGAGACAGCAGGCGAGTCAAAGATGGTGGGGTCTGGATGGAGTTGCTCGACCAGTTTCCCCGATGCGGCGCCGTAGATGAAAATCGCATCCGTCGGCGAATCAGGCGATCCGCCTTCGCAGTCGCCTTGCAGATTGCCCAGCATGGCGACCTCTGTGCCGTCGGGCGACCAGGCAATGGTGTTGATGCAGCCAAGATTATCATCTGTCGGATTCAACTGCACGACCGGTTTGGGCGCGGGCAGCGTCACGCGTTGTCCCAACACGAAGTGGACGCCCACGGCGACGCTGGCGATGACGACCACCACCAGCAACACGACGCCGATGATGGCGCCGCGTCGCCCGCCACCGCGCGATGGCCGCCCGGAGACGAGCGCCGCCAGCGTCGAAGATGGCGCTGTCCTGGCCGACGGCGCC
>JAICSR010000074.1 GCA_025936795.1 Ktedonobacterales bacterium
AACTGGCTGCTCAAGCCGGTTGAGGCGCGCATCCAGGCGGGCTTTGTGGCGCGCGCGCGGGCGAAGTATACGCGCCTGGCGCCGCTGACCATCGGCGTGGCGGGCAGCTATGGCAAGACCAGCACCAAGCATATCCTCGCCGCGCTCTTGCAGCCCGCGATGGAGACGCTGCCGACGCCCAAGAGCTATAACACGCTGATGGGCGTCACCCGCAGCATCAACGACTATCTTCAGCCGCGCCATCGTGCCTTCGCCGTCGAGATGGACGCCTATGACGTAGGCGAGATTGCGGCGATGTGTCGGCTGGTAGACCCGACCATCGCGGTCGTCACCTCGGTTGGCCCGCAACATCTGGAGCGCTTCGGCACGGTCGCGCGCATCGCCGACGCGCTGTATGAGTTGATCGCCGCGCTGCCCGCTGGCGCGCCCGCCGTCATCTACGGCGGCGAGGCGCTCTCGGCTGGGCTGGCCGACCGCGCGGCGGCGGCGGGCTATCGGGTCGTGCGCTATGGCATGGAGGGCGAGGACGCTGGCCCGCTCGATGTCATCGCCTCGGACATCAGCGTGGACGACCGCGCCACTCGCTTCACCTGGCGCTGGCCCGCCGAGGGGCTGGAGCAGCGCGTCGCCATCCCGCTGCTGGGCCAGCACAACATCCTGAATGTCAGCGCGGCGCTTGCGGTCATCCATCTGTTCGGCCTGCCAGTGAATGAGGCGGCGCGCGACGCGCTGCGCCTGGAGCCAGCGCCACACCGCCTGCAACTGATTCCCAGCCCTGGCGGCATGACGATCATTGACGATTCGTATAACGCGAACCCAGTCGGCGTGAAGAACGGGCTGGACGTCTTGCGCCAGATGCGTGGGCGGCGCAAAATCCTGGTGACGCCGGGGCTGGTGGAGCTTGGCGCAGTCGAGGAGGCGGAGAATCGCCGCTTTGGCGAGCATGCCGCCGCCGTCTGCGATGAGGTCATCCTGGTCGGCGCACGTCAGACGCTGCCTATCGCGGAGGGGCTGCGCGCGGGTGGGCTGCCCACCGAGCGCACGCATGTCGTCGAATCGCTCGACGAGGTGACGGCGACGCTCGCCCGCATCGCTGGCCCTGGCGATGTCGCGCTCTTCGCCAACGACCTGCCCGACACCTATCTCGCGCTGAAATAGGCGCTGGCCCCCTCCCCCGGCCCCTCTCCCGCCGCAGCGGGGGAGGGGAGCCAGAGCGGGGTGAACCTTGCACGCTGGGTGAGGGTATGGCTATGACGCGCACGTTCATCGCGCTGGACCTGAGCGAGGCCACCCGCGTCGCGTTGCGTGGCGAGCTACGGCGGCTGGCGCGTGCGCTGCCGGATGTACGTTTCGTGGACCCGGCCAATCTGCACCTGACGCTGGCCTTCCTCGGTGAGATGGATGACGAGACGCTGGCCGCCGTGATCGCGCTGGCGGGCGAGGTGGCGCGCCATGCGGCGCCCTTCGAGCTGGCGCTGGCGGGCCTCGGCGTCTTTGGCCTGCCCACTGCGCCGCGCGTCATCTGGGTGGGAGTTGGCGGCGAGACGCGGGCGCTGCTCGCGCTGCAACGACGACTGGCCGCTGCGCTGGAGGCCGAAGGATTCCCACGCGAGCAGCGACCATTTTCGCCACATCTGACGCTGGCGCGCCTCAAACGCCCGCTCGACGCCGCCGCGCGCCAACGCCTGGACAATCTGCTCGCCAGCCCAGCGTCCACGTCTGCGTCCCAGGCGACGCGCTGGCGTGTAGCTGATCTGCGCGTGATGCGCAGCGAGCTTGCGGCGACGGGCGCACGCTACACCGCGCTGAGCGTCGCGCCGCTGACGGGCGGGTCGGACGCGAGCAGGTGATAGAATGTCGTGGCGCGCTTATCATTCAGGGCGCATGCGCGCTCAACGGAAACCGTGTCCAGAGCGTCGGGCGTTCGCCGCTGAAGGAGAGCTAGAGCAATGGCTGCCGAAAACTCATTCGATGTCGTCTCGCAGTATGATGAGCAGGAACTGGTCAACGCGCTCGACCAGACACGCCGTGAAGTCCTCACGCGCTATGACCTCAAAGATACCAAGACCGAGATCGAGTACGATGGCAAGAAGAGCCTCACGATCCTCACGGCGAGCGAGTTCACACTCAAGAGCGTGCGCGACGTGCTGGAGTCGAAGCTGCTGAAGCGCAACCTCTCGCTCAAGATTCTCAAAGAGGGCAAGCTGGAGTCGGCCAGTGGCGGCATGGTGCGGCAGCACTACGAGCTTCAGCAGGGCATCAATCAGGACCTCGCACGCGAGATCAACAAGCAGATTCGCGACAACTTCCCCAAGGTCAAGCCACAGATTCAGGGGGATGCGATTCGTGTGACGGCCAAGAGCCGCGACGACCTTCAGGCTGTGCAGCAGTTCCTCAGGGGGCAGGACTACCCCGTTCCGCTGCAATTCAACAACTATCGCTAACGCTGGCGGTTGACATCGCGGCTGGCGAGACAGCGGGCCGCGATGTCCGCCTGCGCGGCTATCACCGCCAGCCGGGCCACCTCTCCGCTCGAATAAGAACCTGCCATACGCATTATGGTTGACTTTCGCACATTTCTCACGCATACTTGTCAAGCAGTCTGCCTGAGAGCGGTTGCGTGTCGGAGCAGGGTGACGCAGGCGCGGATTTGTGGGCGCTGGCGTCTCCTACACGCAGACCTCACAGACACTATGGTTGTTGGACAGTCGTCTTCAGTCAGTCATCATCAGACACTGTTGTCTGGTGAAGGAGATCACATGCGCAGAATTGCTCTGTTCGCTGCTATCTCTTGCGCGCTGGCCATAGTCCTCGCCGGCGCCATCGCGATAAGCCCTGCTACCGCAGCCCGGTTCCAGGCGAAGTCCTCCGCCACTACGGCGACGCTGTATCATGGCGGACCACGCATCCGTGGCAATGGTACGGCGTCAAGCACGAACTGGTCAGGCTATGCCGTGACAGGCGCCAATGGCAAATACACTGATGTGAAAGCCTCGTGGGTCCAGCCAACGGCGACCTGCAGCTCACGGAAAGCGGCGTATTCGTCGTTCTGGGTTGGCCTCGATGGCTACAACTCGAATAGCGTCGAGCAGCTTGGAACCGACTCGGATTGCTCACGCGGGAAAGCGACCTATTACGGCTGGTGGGAAATGTATCCCAACCCATCGTATGAGCTTTCGACGTCGCAATACCCCGTAGCGCCGGGCAATACACTCACCGCCGAAGTCCACTACAACGGCAACGGAACCTACACGCTCTCCATGTCATCGTCGCGCGGCTGGAGCTTCACGACCACGCAGAGCGGTAACTTCAGCAATTCTTCGGCTGAGTGGATCGCCGAAGCGCCGTCGTCTTGCTCCGCGACCTGCTCGGTGCTCCCGCTGGCCAACTTTGGCACGATGAACTTCTCCAGCAGCACTGCCAACGGATCGACCATCGGCAGCTACGGCAGCTCGGTGTGGGAAGAGATCACGATGGCGACCAGTGGTGGCACAGTGAAAGCCCAGCCATCAGCGCTCAATGGGAGTGGCAATGGCTTCAGCGACACCTGGAAACACAGTTAGCCATAGCGTGTAGATGCTCGCCGCGCATGCTCCTGCATACGACGAGCGCTCTACACGAACCATAGCTGAACGCGGGTGGGATGTCGTATCCCACCCGCGTTTCTGGTAGCGCGCCAGGGAGCAGGCCATCCGCGCTGAGAGACCGAGCCTGCATACCGTTCGGTCAGCCCTTGAAGCGGTAGCCGACCCCACGCACGGTCTGCACCAGCAGCGGATTGGCGGGGTCATCTTCGATCTTCTCGCGCAACCAGCGCACATGCACATCCACGGTGCGCGTGTCGCCCGCGAAGTCGTAGCCCCAGACGTTTTCCAGCAGACGCCCGCGTGTCAGGACGACGCCAGGGCGGCGCGCCATGTAGACCAGCAACTCGAAGAGGCGCGCAGGCAGTTCGATGACGCGCTCGCCCTTGCGCACCTCGCGCCGATCCTCATCAATACGCAGGTCGCCGATGACGATTGGCTCGCTCTGCGCTGGCTCGCTGGTCGCCTCGTCGCCGCCCGCGCGCTGGGCGCCGCGCCGCAGCAGCGCCCGCACCCGCGCGCGCACCTCATTCCAGGAGAACGGCTTGGTCACGTAGTCATCGGCGCCTAGCTCCAGGCCGACGACGATGTCACTCTCCTCTGCGCGGGCTGTCAGCATCAGCACCGGGAGGCTGGCCGTGTCGGGGCGGGCGCGCAGTTGGCGCAGCACGTCCAGCCCATCGAGCCGAGGCAACATGACATCGAGGATCACCAGCGCGACCGCCTGCCGCCGCGCCAACTCCAGCGCGACCACGCCATCCGCCGCCAGCAGCGTCTCATAGCCCTCGGCGCGCAGGTTGTAGGCGAGCGTCTCGCGCAGCGCGTCGTCGTCTTCCACTACCAGGATCGGTCGCTGTTCCACGGTCGGAGTCTCCAACGTTGCTGGCGGTTGAAACCGCGCCTGAAGGCGGCTGCGGCCGCCACAAGACACGTAGGCCGTCCAGACGCGATTGCAACCGCCAGCGCCGCGCTAATTCAGTTCTTCGATCTCGCCTGTCACCATATAGATGACATCCTCGCCGATGTTCGTCACGCGGTCGCCGATGCGCTCCAGGTCGTGCGCGACGAAGAGCAGGCTCGTGGCAGGGGCCACCTTCGATGGCTCAGTAGACATCAGTTGGACAAGCTGGCCGAGAATGTCGCGGTAGTAATGATCTACCTCGTCATCCTTCGCACAGACATCGCGCGCCAGCCGCACGTTGACATCCACAAACGCCTGGATGCAATCGCGCACCTGCTCGCGCACAATCTTGGCCATCTCGACCAGATCGTTGACCTGCGTCAGCGGCTCATGCTCGCGCAGGCGCATGGACTGCTTCGAGATGCTGACGGCATGGTCGCCCATGCGTTCCAGTTCGTTGATGACAAGCTGCACCGTCACCAGCTCGCGCAGGTCGCGCGCGACGGGCGCCTGCAAGGCCATCAGCGCGATGCAATGGCTGCGGATGCTGCGTTGTAGCTCGTTGACCTCGCCATCTTTGGTAATCACGTCTTGCGCCAGCACGGTATCGCGATGGCTGAGCGCCTGCATGGTCTGCGCAATCTCCGACTCGACGAGTGAGGCCATTTGAATAACTGACTCCTCGATCTCGCGCAGTTCCTGGTGAAATGCCTTCCTGGTCATGATGTCTTGTCTCTCTCTCAGCACGCGGCGCAGGCTGGCCGCGTTGGCCGTGTTGCGCCATCCGCCACGCTCTGCGCATCTCGCGCTCTGCGCATCTAGCCGAAGCGCCCGGTGATGAAGTCCTCAGTGCGCTGGTCTTGCGGACGCGAGAATAACTGCTGGGTCACGCTGAACTCGATCAGGTCGCCCGTCAGGAAGAAGCCGGTGTACTGGCTCACACGCGCGGCCTGCTGCAGATTATGCGTGACGATCACGATAGTATACGTCTGCTTGAGCTGCTCGATCAGCTCCTCGATCTTGAGCGTGGCGATCGGATCGAGCGCGGAGCATGGCTCATCCATCAGGATGATCTCTGGCTCGACCGCCAGCGCGCGCGCGATGCAGAGCCGCTGCTGCTGGCCACCTGAGAGGCCGAGCGCGCTATGGCCGAGCCGATCTTTGACCTCGTCCCAGAGCGCCGCGCCGCGCAGGCTGCGCTCCACTCGCTCCTTGATCTCCGCCTGTGTGACGCCCCCCTGCACGCGCAGCCCATACGCCACATTCTCGAAAATGGACTGCGGGAAGGGATTGGGCCGCTGGAAGACCATCCCGACGCGCTGCCGCAACTGCACGACATCCATGCCGGGGGCCAGCACATCCTCGCCATCGAAGAGAATCGAGCCGGTCACGCGGGCGCTCGGCGTCAGATCGTGCATGCGGTTGAGCGCACGCAGGAAGGTGGATTTGCCACAGCCGGATGGTCCCATCAGCGCTGTCACCTGGCGGTCGGCCATCTCCAGGTTGATATTCTTGAGCGCGTGCGCCGCGCCGTAGTAGACGTTCAGGTCCACCGTGCGCATCTTGATGGGCGCATCCACTTTGGCGATATATTGCGCGCTCACGTCTCTATCTGAGCCAAGGATGGCGCGTTCGCGCGCATTGCTGACGGCATCAGGTGTACTCGATACCATGACGTCCTCTACTCTCCCGTACGCTCCCGCGCCACTAGCGCGTGTGGCCCGTAATACGCTTGTTGATGTAGCCCGCAGCCCAGCGCAGCCCCAGATTGAACGCGAGCAGCAGGATGATGAGCAACGTCGCCGTGCCAGCCGCCACCTGCGCCGCATTGGGAGTGATGCCCTCGGCCTGAAGCTGATAGAGCTTGATGGTCAGGGTGTCGCCAGCGGTGAGCGGGTTGAGCGAGAACCAGCCATTGATCGAGCTACTGCCGCCCGCCGTGTAGATCAGCGCCGCCGTCTCGCCAATCATCTTGCCCGCCGTCAGGATGACGCCCGTGATGAGCGAGGGGAAGGCCGTCGGAATCAGCACGCGCGTCACCGTCTGCAACTTGCTGGCGCCCAGCGCCGAGCTAGCTTCGCGTAGCTCCGTTGGTACCTTGCGCAGCGCATCCTCGAAGACGCTCAACAGCACCGGCAGATTCAGGATAACAAGCGTGAGCGCGCCCGCCAGTCGCGAGTAGCCCAGTCGTGTCCCCTGGCCGAAGTTGGTCACGAAGATCAGGAAGCCGAACAGGCCCAGGATGATGGATGGTACCCCAGCCAGCGTCTCCGTGGCGAAGCGCACCATCCGCGTGAAGCGGCCCTGGCGCGCATACTCGACCAGATAGATCGCCGCGCACATCGAGAAGGGGATGCAGATCAGCAGCGCCAGCGCGATGATGTAGAAGGTGTTGAAGACTTCTGGTCCATCGAAGCTCGACTGCACATTCGCCTGCGTGATGAACTGCCATGAGAGCACTCGCAGCCCCTTGGCGAGCAGGTAGAGAATGATGAACGCCAGGACTGCGACCACGGCGATGGCGACGCCCCAGAGGGTTCCCGTCACCACACGGTCCCAGAAGCGCGCACGCGCCCGCAGCCGCACGCGCTTATTTGCGCGGCTTGGCGTCGTGACATCGGCGCGTCCAGCGACGACTCCCATCTACCTCGCCCTCCTCACGGCTATACGCTCCCACAGTGGGCGCGTGCGGGCTATCAGCGGCTTCACGCGCGGAGCCAGCGGAGCCACGACCGGCGCCAGGCGCGACCGCATCCGGTTGTAGACGGTGAAGATGCCCTCGCGCGATCCGCTGACCCGCTGGCTGGTCGTCGTGTTGTAGACACTGCGCGAGGCGATCCAGCGGCTGACGCCCACCAGCAGCGAGGAGATCACCAGCAGCGTGAAGGCGAGGGTCCAGATGGCGCTGTAGTTGAGCGACGGGTTGCGCGCCTCGGCGAAGTCGAAGAGCAACTGCACCGTGATCGTGCTGGTGGGCGTGAAGTTGACGTAGGGATAGAAGTTGGTGAAGCGGATCGGGAAGCTGTTGGCGTTCGAGCCAATCACATAGGAGACAGCCAGCGTCTCGCCAATCGCGCGGCCCATGCCCAGCACCACGCCCGTCAGGATGCCCGACGAGCCAGCAGGCAGCAGCGTCCGGCGGATCGTTTGCCAGCGGGTTGCGCCGAGCGCCAGGCTCGCCTCGCGCAGGCCGGTGGGCAGCGTCGAGAGCGTATCAATCGCGATGGTCGTGATGGTGGGCAAGATCATGATGGTCAGCACGATGGCGGCGGCGATGATGCCGAAGCCCGTTGTGAAGTAGCCGCCCATGAAGCTGTTGTATGCCTTGGCGATCAGCGGCACGACGATCACCAGCCCCATGAAGCCATAGATGATCGAGGGGATGCCTGTGAGCAGTTCGATCACCGGCTGCATGAACCGGCGCGCCCAGCGCGGCGCAACCTCCGTCACAAACAGCGCGACCCCGACGCTGATGGGGGCGCCAACCAGCACGGCTAGCAGGGTCGCAACGATGCTCCCGGCGATCAGCGCCAGCGCGCCCACCTGATGGTTATCAGGCGCCCAGGTTGGGCTGAAGAAGAACGTCGCCGGGTTGACATGGTACACGGTGAAGGTCTGGTAGGCATTCAGGCCAACAAAGACGACCACGCTGGCCATGATCAGGACGACCAGACCGGCGCAGCACGCAAAGACGATTCTACTGATCTGTTCCTGCCAACGCATCCACGCCTCGTTTCCGGCCTCGTTTCCGCGCCAGGCTTTTGGCCAGCGTTCACTGCGAGCGAATCGTTACCACATCTCATACCAACGCCACGCAACGCTACGATGCGCGCTCAGGCCCTCTCAGGCCCTCTCTGGTCCCTCTCTGGCCTTGCTGGTCCCTCTCACAACGAGAGGCGCAGCCTGCGATGATTCCCGCACGCCACGCCCGCGCCTTTCGCCTGTAGTATACCCACGCATCGGGCGCTCCTGGGCGCTATCGGGCGTCTACAACCGTACATTGTCATGAACGCCTTCTTCGCATGCGCTGCTCCCTACTTCTGATAGAAGCTCTCCGGCGCTGGCTCTTTGCTCGGCGTATGGGCTGCCAGCGCCGCCGTCGAGATCTCGGTGACGGGCAAGTAGCTCAGCGCGAGCAGATCATGCTTCTGCACGGCGGGGCTTTCGACATACTGGAGCAGCGCCCTGGTCGCGCCGGTCGCTGGTCCCTTTGTATAGGCATGCTCGACGTTCCAGAAGGCATACTTGCCGCTGTTCACATCGGACGCGACTGGCCTGGCGCCATCAATGCAGAGCGGCGTCATCTGGCTGCCATACTGGCTCGACGATGCAAACCCAGTAGACACATAGCCAATCGAGCCGGGCGTCTGGGTGAGCGCCTGGGCCACGGCGCCCGTGTTGGCCTGGGTGAGGGTCGCGCCCGCGGACTCCTGGGTGTTGTCGAGCACGTACTGCTTGAAGGTGGCGCGTGTGCCAGAGGTGGACGGGCGACTGACGACGGTGATCGCCTCGCTGGGGCCACCAAGCTGGCTCCAGTTCGTGTACTTGCCGGTGTAGATGCCCTTGATCTCATCTTTGGTCAGATTGTTGACTTTGCCATTCAGGTCGTTATTGACCACCAGCGTGAAGACGACTGCGGCGACCTGATGATCAGTCAGCTTCGCGGCGTCGCTGGCGGGCGCCTTGGCGTCGGCGAAGAGGTCCGACATGCCGATCTGCACGGCTCCGGCGTTCACATCCTTCAGCCCCTGGCCGCTGCCCCCTGCGTTGATGGTGGACTGCGTGCCATTCGCCAGGTCGAACTCCGCCGCCGTTTGCTTGATGAGCGGCTGCAGCGCCGAGGAGCCGTCGGCGGTGATCTTCTTGCCCGTGAGGCCAGCCACTCTGGTCGCCGAGCCAACGCTGGTGGCAGGAGGGGCCAGCTCAGCGGCGCTGACCTTGCATGCCTCCAATGAGGCGTTGGCGCGGCCACTCCCGCTACTCGGCGGCGGTGTGCAGGCCGCCACAACCAGGCTCGACACCACAACGGCGCCCAATGCCGCTCTGAGGCCAAGTGAACGGATCGCTGAGCGGATCGCCGAGAAGCGATCGTGCATGAGTCGTTCCCTCCGTGCGCAGGGTCGCGCATGCCTGTCGTCAGGAGCGTGTAGAGCGGTTGCAAGCATCAGCGCTGCGGCGCGCCGTCGCGCGGGGTTTCGAGCGGTCCCGATTGATACTGTACTGCGGGCGTGTTAATCGGCGCTTAACGCTGTGTTAAAGGTGTGTTAAGGCAGGGCAGGTCGGCTGGCGGTTGAAACCGCGCCTGGATGGCCTGCGGGCCGCGAAGTCCACCTGCGCGGACTGGGATGCGGCGAAACGATCTGCGCGGGGTGGCCGGGCAATGGCGGCGCGTCAACGGGTTGGACGATGAGATGGGGCGTAAACCCGAAGGACATAAGAGAGCCACTAGCAATTGGGTGCTAGTGGCTTTGTCTTAGCTGGCTCGGTCGCTGATTAACTATTGCGCTCCCATTGGCTATCATAGATGAAGTTGCTCCAAGCTTGCTGATAGTCGAGATTAGCCCAATTGAACGGGCGCTCGGTGGCACGCTCCAGATCGGCCTCGCCATAGACGCCAATGCTCGAATTGCCATAGGCATCGGTGATTGGCCCCTTGACCGTGACATCTACGGCCTGCACAGCGCTGGCAGCGGGCGTGGTATAGAAACCCTTGAAACAGTCGAAGACGATATTCTCCACCGTGGTATGCAGCGCGGTCATATCCCATTGGGGTCCGACCTGCGCTGTCACGAAAACCGTCGCATGCGTCGCATCCCAATGCGATTTCACTGAGTCTGCCAGGAAATTGCAGTTCATCTGCGCAATAGCATCGTATCTCTCGGCTGCGCTGGGAGTCTGTGTTGGGATCGCGGGGGTCGCTGTGGCAAGAGCGGCATTGGCGGTGGCCGTCGCATCGAGAGACGCGGCGAAGGCGGCCGAGGTCGCCTGTGCTCCGTTACTAGCGACATTGGCAGATGCTCCTCCACTGCTAGCCCCAACGCTGCGCATGGCGGCGCTGAGGAGGGCAAGCAGGAGCGCGAAGACAAGGGCGCCACCAATAATGGACCCCACAATGACGAACGCGTTGCGGTCCTGGGTCGCGCGCTTCGAGACGGACGAAGGATGTAGCAGGGCAGTTGAGGCAGTTGAGGCGTAGGTGGCGACAATAGCGCCAGTAGGCTCACGCTGTACGAAGACGACGCGCCAGCCAGCCTGGGCGAGGCTGAGCGCGTCAGCCTGATAGTGGGCATCGGTAGGGTAGCGGCGGGTGAACGGTTGTGGCAACGGATTCGTCATGCGTCAACGCCTTTCATACACTGCCCCGCAACAGCTAGCCTTTGGCCAGGCGCCGTCGCCTGTCGCATAGTGCTCGTAAGAGGGAACTAGTCATATCTATCAGACCTGTTCATGTTGATTGGCGCCGCTATGGCAGGCAAGCATTGGAAGCGAGTATAGCCTACGGATAGCGGCGTGTCTACACCTATTTCATCTGGAATGTGTCCCTCCCGCTCTCCCAATCGCCAGGCGCCTGCGGACAGACGTAGGCGTGAGCCAGCCAATGCGCGTCCGTAGCCCCTTGCCTGACATGAAACGTCTGTTCTACACTACCTCTCATTCAGCGGCGCGATGCGGCAGGGGTAGGAGGCGGCAATGGCGGGAACAATCTTGCGGCTGGGATGGAGTGATCCGCGCACGGATGTGTTTGGAGCGCATCCGCTGCTGGGCGATGTGGTGGACCTCAACGATGGTGTGACGTTTACGCTGCTCGATGACGCGCTGGAGCTTGCGCCGCCGCCGCGCGAGGTGGCGCTGGCGGGCAATCCGCGCGCGCAGGGCGAGCGAGCTACGCGGGCGCTCTACCGCCACAATCGCGAGGCGCGCGCCCAGTTCATCCTCGGCCCGATGGCGAGCTATAGCGATCTGATCGCGAACGTGCGGACACTGGTGCGCTGGCTCGACGCGGCCCCCGCCACGCCCTTCTGTGTGCAGTGGCAGCCACCCTCGGCTAGCGCGCCCGTCTATCTGGACGTGGTAGGCGCGGCGCATGCCCTGCCCGCCGATGAGCGCGACTGGCTGCGCCTCCAGGTGGAACCGATCGAGATCGTGCTGCTGGTGCGGCCCGGCCTGCGCGGGGATCGCATCACCCTCTCGAATCTCGTCGTCAATCCGGGGTTTGAGGCGCCCAGCGGGCCAGGCGTGCAGGTCTTCAACGATACGTTCGCCACCTTCAACGCCTACAGTGTGCAGGCGGGTGGGGCGCTGACGCAGGACACGACGCGCTTCCCCGATGCGCTGAAGGCCACCGCAGCGGCGGCGAGTGGGACGCTGCTGCGCTATTACCGGCTGGACGAGGCGAGCGGGACGCTGGCGATTGACGCCAGCCCTACGCTGATCAACGGAACCTACGTGGGGTCGCCGACGCTGGGGGTGGCAAGCAGCCTGACGGGCGATAGCGACACCGCCGTGACCCTGAACGGCAGCAGCCAGTATGCGACCGTGCCGACGACTGGCCTCCCCACCGGCAATGGCAAGTGGACGATCGGTGGGCGTTTCAAGACGACCTCGGCCGCCATTCAGATGCTCTGGCAACTCGGCGGCTCCACGACCAAGACAGCGGCGTTGCTCTATCTGGACGCCAGCGGACATATGAACGCGGACCTGTTCAATTCCTCGATCACCAGCGCGGGCACGTTCAAGGATGGGGCGTGGCATACGGCCATCGCCACCTGGGATGGCACGACGTTGACGCTCTTTGTCGACAACGCGCAGGTGGCGACCTCCGCCACCGTCGGGCCGGACAACATCAGCTATCCGGCGAATGGCTGCACGCTGGGGGCGCAGTGGATCAGTAGCTACATCAACCTGTTCAACGGGTCACTGGATGAATGCTTCATCATCGGCGGAGCCGCGCTGACGCTCGCCCAGGCGCAAGCCCTCCACAGCGCCGCAACCACGGCTCCAGTGGCGGCGGCGAACACGCTCTCTATCCCCGCTGGCGGGCGGATCTCGTTCGGCTCACCAAGCTGGGCGGCGCTCAACCAATGGCAACTGCGCTGGCGGTTCAATGGGGGGGCGACGGCAACCTGCTTCCTGCACTACACCGATGCCAGCAACTCTCTCGCCGTCAGCTACACGGCGGCGACGACGACGCTGGCGCTGGTGCACACGGTCGCGGGGGTGGCGCACACGCTGGCCTCGACTCCCGGTATCATCCTGGTGAATGGGACGTGGTACTGGCTGCAGAGCACGCAGTTCCCCAGCGCCCCCAGCACGCAATGCGACGTGCAAGCGACGCTCCTCGCCGATACCGCAGGCGCGGCGGGCGCATCCATCACGACGCTGGGGCCAGTGGCGACCTTCGACGGCGTGACGGCGCTCTCTGGCGCGCCCCAACTCGCCGCCAGTGGGTCAGCCGTGGGCCTGGGCGGCGCCTTCGCGAACGTCCACACACTCAGCCTGTTCGGCCCCGGCGGCTGGAGCTTCAACGGAAGCAACGGGGCGCCGACTGGCTTGAGCGCAGGCAGTTGGGAGCAAGCCACGGCCAACACCTATCCCGGTGGAGCCGTGACCTCCTTCGGGGCGGCGCGGATGGACCTGCCCCCAGCGGGCACGGTTGGCGCGGCGTGGGAGAACTACAGCGGCGGCGCTCCGCTGGGCACGTCCGCCATCCCCTGCGCGACCGGGAACGTCATGCAGGCCAGCGTCTACGTCCGCTCGACGGGCCTCTCTGGAACGGCAGCCCTCGCGCTCTCCCTCCGCGAATGGGACGCCAGTGGGACGCTGCTGCGCACGACGACGCTGCAGAGCCTGAGCGGCAATCA
>JAICSR010000446.1 GCA_025936795.1 Ktedonobacterales bacterium
CCTGCGCGCCAAGATTACGCCACAGACGAAGATCGTCGCCGTCGGCTACGCATCGAACGCCGTCGGCACGATCAACGACGTGCAGACCATCATCGGCTGGGCGCGCGCGGTTGGCGCGCTCACCTGGATTGACGCCGTGCAATATGCGCCGCATGCGCCAATTGACGTGCAGGCGCTCGGCTGCGACTTCCTCGCCTGCTCGGCGTACAAGTTCTTCGGGCCGCACCAGGGCATCGTCTGGGGCAAACTGGAGCATCTGGAGCGCCTGCGCCCGTATAAGGTGCGCCCGGCTAGCGATGAGGCGCCCGACCGCTGGGAGACGGGCACGCAGGCGCATGAGCTGCAAGCAGGTACGCTCGCCACGCTCGACTACCTCGCCACGCTGGGCCATCCGCACGCCGAGGCTTATGCCTTCGCTGGCATGAGCGGGCGACGGCTTGACCTGCACGCCGCGATGGCGGTCATCCAGGCGCATGAGCGGACGCTGGCCGCACGGCTGCTGGCTGGCCTCAAGACCATCCCCGGCGCCACGCTCTACGGTCTGACCGACGAGGCCGACCTCGCCCGGCGTGTGCCGACCGTCGCGCTGACCGTGTCAGGCCACACGCCGCGCGCGCTGGCCGAGGGGCTTGCCGAGCGCGGGGTCTTCGTCTGGGATGGCAACTACTACGCGCTCACCCTGATGGAGCGGCTGGGGCTGGAAGAGCACGGCGGCGCGCTGCGCATCGGCCTGGCGCACTACAACACCGCCGAGGAGGTGGATCACATCGTCGCCAGCCTGCGTGAGGTCGTCGGCGCTGCCGACGGGCGCGAAGCGCGGGTCAGCTTGCGTGGGCGCTCAGGCGTGCGGCGGCCTCGTTGATGACGCTGAGGAACTCGTCAATGTCAAAGGGCTTGCGCACCATGAAGCCATCGAGCGCGGCGATCAGCGGCTGCGCGCTCTGCCAGAGCGCCCCCGTATTGGCGGAGAGCACGACATAGACATGGCGCTGACGCAACGCCGCGTCGCGCTGAACGGCGCGCAGCACGGCCACGCCATCCAGGTCAGGCATCGCCAGATTGAGCAGCGCGATGCAGCCAGCAGGGGCGCCGCGCAACGCAGCGAGCGTCGTCTGCCCTGTGCTCGCCTCGGTCACGCGATGCCCGTCGTCCTCCAGAATCGCACGTAGCGTCACCCGCAGGTCGGCGTCATCGTCGGCGATCAGCACATCGGCCACAGGTCGCCACTTCTCTCTCTTTATGGACGCCGCGCCTGGCAATCGGCAGACTGGCGGCGCTGCCAGACCTCAATTGCCGGGCGCTTGCTGCGTCGAGTCCGCTCCCTTGTCATCAGCAGTATAGCAGGCTGACGACACAATTGCGAGGGAGCGCCTGAAGGCTTTGTAGCGCAAGCGCATCAGTCGAGGATTTCGCGGCGCCAGGTTAGCCCAATCGCGATGGCGGCGAAGATCACGCCGTAGAGGCTGATGATGAGCAGCGCCTGCCCGCCCGGCACGGTGACGAGCGGTTCTGGCCCGAAGCCACCTGTGTAGACCGCCTGCGTCACGGGGCCGTGTGGTCCCTGCACAATTTCATGGAGCGGCGCCGTAATGTAATCGGGCAGGCGATTGAGTAGCGGCCCCAGCAAGACACCGGAGAGCTTGAGCCAGAAGTCGCTGCCGGTGACGCGCGCCATCAAGCTGAGGACAATCGTGAGCAGGTTGTCCACCGCGAACCAGCTTAACCCCACCGCCAGCCCAAAAGCCAGCGAGCGCCCGACGACCGACGCCGCGACCGACAGCAGCAGCGTCACGACCAGATTGAGCGCGAGGTAGAACAGGAGGATGCGCACATCGGCCCAATACTCAGCGCCCAGCACGCGCCACGGCTGGCCGCCATCCGCCAGCGCCAGCGTCATGCCCCAGGCGAAGATCAGCTCGATCAGCAGTTCCAGCGCCATCACGACCAGCCCCACCAGCGCCAGCGCCGCCACCTTCGCCCCGAGCAGATGCAATCGCCCGACGCCGCGCGCCAGCAGCACGCGAATCGTGCCATGCTGATACTCCAGCCCGATGACATGCGCCGCGAGAATCAGCATGAAGACGCCACTCAAGATGCGCACTAGCGCGACATCGCCCACCAGCACATTCGCAAAGCTACTGAGCGGGTGATTGCGCAGGTTGGCGCTATTGTTCGGGCCGGAGATGAGCAGGACCTGCGCGCCGAGGATGGCCAGCGTGATGACGCCCAGCGTCACCCAGGAGATGCGCAGGTGGGCGAGCTTGCGCAGCTCGCCGCGCAGCAGCCCCACGAAGCTCGTGCGAATCTCGCGTTGGGCGACCACCGGGGTCGCCAGGGTGTTTGCGGCGCTCATCGCGCGCCTCCTTTCACGATCTGCGCTGTGGCGTCCTCGGTCAGCCGCAGGAAGACATCTTCCAGCCGCTCTTCATAGGGGGTGATGGCGCGCGGGGTGAAGCCCGCGTGGACGAGGAAGAGGTTGAGCGCGCCGCTCTCATCCTCTGGCGCGCCAGTGATAAGCTGGCCCGCGTCGTCCAGCCGTGCGCGCGCCCCCCAGGGCTGCGCCTGCGCCAGCGTCAGCGCCTCCGCCGCGCGGTCGAGCGTCACGACGAACTCGCCCTGGCCGCGCGTCAACTCCGCCACGCTCGATTCAGTGACCAGCCGCCCGTGATTGATGATCGCGACGCGGCTGCACATCTGGCGCACCTCGTCGAGCGCGTGGCTGGAGACGAAGACCGTCTTGCCCTGCGCCGCCAGCCGCCGCAGCAGGTCGCGCATCTCGACCATGCCCGCTGGGTCCAGCCCATTGGTTGGCTCATCCAGCACAAGCAGGTCGGGGTCTTGCAGCAGCGCGATGGCCACGCCCAGCCGCTGCTTCATGCCGAGTGAATAGGTCTTCACCCGGTCGCCGCCGCGCTTGCCTAGCGCCACCAGATCGAGTGTCGCGGCGATGCGCGCCTCACTGACGCCGCCCTGCGCATCGCCGACGACCCGCAGGTTGTCGCGTCCGGACAGGTAGGGATAGAGCGCGGGCTGCTCGATTAGCGCGCCGACACGTGGCAGCACGCGCCCGCCCTCCCGCGCCACATCGCCGCCTGCAATCTCGACCACGCCGCTGGTCGGATGAATCAGGCCCAGGCACATGCGAATCGTCGTCGTCTTGC
>JAICSR010000190.1 GCA_025936795.1 Ktedonobacterales bacterium
CGCCCGCTGGGAGAGGGGTTGGGGTGAGGGTTCGCTACGCCGATTCAACCACTCGTCGCCCAATGCCGTCAATCACCGTCGCTCGCCTCGTCTGCGTCATGGTTGCTATGCGTCTCGTGCATCGAGTGCGTTGCGCTGGGCGTGCTTGTCGCCGTCGCGCTGGTCGGCGCGATGCGCTGGCTGGCGGGCGACGTGAGCGAGGAGCCGCGCTGGCCAGAGCCACTATTGCCATTCGCGACGGAGTTCCAGCCAGCGCGCATCGGTCCCAGCACGGTGGCGACGACGCCGATGAAGAGCGCCAGCCCAGTGATACCCACCCAGACGGGATGCCGACGCTGCTGCGGGCCAACGGGAACGAGCAGGCGCATCCAGAGCAGCGCGGCGACGCAGAGGCAGCTCAGTGCGTAGATGGCGGCGCCCCAGATGGTGCGGGTATCGCTGCCAGTGGCCAGGCCGTGAACGGTGACGAGCAGGTAGACCACCAGCGTCAGCACATGCAGCCGCCGCCACCACTCATAGCCAATGTAGGGCCGCAGCCAGACGCTCGCCGCCAGCGCCAGCCCCAGGTAGAGCGCCACGATGCCAAAGGCCATCCAGACGGCGCGATAGTGGCTGGCGAACGGGATGAAGACCTCGGACCAGCCAAACGCGGTGAAGGGGTCGAGCCAGACAGCCAGCACATGGATGACGATGAAGACAAAGCTGAGCAGCGTGACGAAATTATGCAGCTCGCTATTGATGAGGCGCGGCCAACGCGGCGCGTGCCACTGCATCGAGAGCGCCAGCCCCAGCGCCACGGCGAGCGTCAGCAGCCCGTAGCCCACGAAGCCGCCGGAGCGCGCGATGTCCCACGTCACCTGCCCCCACACGCTCATGAGATGGCCCCCTGCTCTGGCATGTCGCTGCGCTCCAGCCGCCGCATGCCTGCGGTCGGCCACGCGCCCGCCGCGCTCCACACGCCCGTCTCGCCGACGAGCAGCGCCCCCAGCCGCGCCGATTCGATGAACTGTGCGCCGCGCTCGCGTCCAAGAATCAGCGTCGTCTTGGCCGCCACCTCGGCCTGCGCGCACGCTCCAGCGACCGCCGTGACCGACCAGAGCGCCAACGCCGCTGGCTCGCCCGTGCGCGGATCAATCAGGTGATGGCGTGGCAGATCGCCCTGCAGCCAGTGGCGATGGCTCAGGCCAGAGGTGGCCAGCGCGCCACGCTCCAGGCCAATCACCCAGCATTCATCCTTGCCTGGCGCCACGATCGGCCAATGTGGCGCCGCTGGCGGCAGGCCGCGCACCGCCAGATCGCCACCGGCATTGACCAGCGCGGGCGCGATGCCCTGTTCGGCCAGCAGATCGAGCGCCGCGTCGACCGCCAGCCCTTTGGCGATGCCGCCGAAGTCGAGGCCGACACCGGGTGGCAGGCGCACCAGCCGCCGCGCCTCATCCACCAGAATCTCGCGCCAGGCGCCCAGGCGCGCAGGCCGCCGTTGCGGCGCAGCGGGCAGGCGCGGGGGTAGCGCATCGAAGGTGCGGTCGTAGCCAATCTCGATCATCCGCTGCAAGACGGTTGGATCGAAGACTCCGCGTGTGGCTCTGGCGGCGTCCAGCGCCTTGAGCGTGACCGTCAGCAGCAGCGGACTGACAGCGACCCGGAAGCCAGCCGCCGCGTTGAGGCGCGAGAGTTCACTCTCTGAGCGGAATCGGCTGAGTGTGCGCTCCCACTCGTCAAAGAGGTCGCGTGTCAGTCGCAGCGCATCAGGCAGCGCAGCCTCTGGCGCGATGACCACAATCGTGGTCCCCATCGCGTGAAAGGCTGCTCGCGCCATCCCTTGCGGCGTCTTGAACGCGCTCTCCACTGCTGTTGACTCCATCTCCACGGCCAGCCCATCGACGATCACTGCCGATGCGCGCCACTGGCTACAAACTACGAGACGCTAGAACCAGCGGCTGGCTGCTGAGCGGGCGCATTCGGGCTGACGCCAAAGCTGCCCGCGTTTCCATCATCGTCCGATGACCCATGATGGAAGAAGTCGCCGTTGTCGTCAGAGTTTGACGAGTTCGATGGCGCGGTGGTCGAGTTTGCGCCAGCCGCTGCAGCCGTCACGCCCGTCACATGCCCGGCTGCCAGCGCCGTCAGCACGCCAAACGCCATCACCGAGCCAGCGATCAGCGCCGTCTTGAGCCGCTTCGTGACCGTCAACGCCTGCGCCTTGGGCATGCGGGCGGGGCGCGGTGGCTGCGACGCGCGCTGATTCGGGACGACCGGCTGATCGTATGGGACATACTCGCCCTGCCGCTGCTGCTGGTTCATAGCGCTCTCCTGCATGTGCCGCACGTCCCCTCCCCAACTCCTTCCCCGCCGCAGCGGGAGAGGAGCTTGCCATCGTTTCCCTTGCCCTGTGGGAGAGGGGCCAGGCGAGAGATGGAAGGGATTGCCTATTGCGCTCTAGCATACGGCGCCAACATGGAAGCAATGTGATAATTCACTGAGGATTTTCACATAGAGTAGCGCATTTCGAGCATATCTGCGGCGGCGCATGGGCCATCTGTCGCCCAGATGGCGCCTATCCCACAGCTATTGGCTGGTTACAGTGCGTCGCGCCAGGCTGCTCAGACTGCCCTTACGGTTTCGCAAACATATCTCTGACTTTGGTAATCGGCAGGTACAGACGCATGGGATGAGTATCGAATCGTTTGAATTCGTATTTCGCATAGAACGTGACGACGCTCTCCTCCAAAGCATCGACAATGAAGAGCATGACTCCCACCTGCGCGCTCAGGTCCAGTGCGCGGAGCAAGGCGTCCACCAGGAGAACTTTCCCGATTCCCTGGCCTTGAAACGTGACATCGACAGCCAGGCGTCCGAGCAAGATGGCTGGCACAGCCTGAGTGCGCCCTGCTTTCTTACGCACCTCATGCGGGAGATCAGTCATAGACCGCACGGGCTAAAAGCCCGGCGGCTTGCAGCTACCCAGCGCTCGTCACGAGGGGCGCCGCGTTCGGCGGTATGACAGCCGCCCTGCCGATATTCACGGCAGCGTTCACGTCCGCATGGCAGGCGTAGCCACAGGACTGACAGAGGAACTTCGCTTGGGTGTGACGATTCGCCTTCGCACACTGGCCGCACTGGCTACAGGTCTGGCTCGTGTATGCGGGATTCACCAGCGCCACGCGTACACCTGCCAGCGCCGCCTTGTAGGCGATGAAGGCCCGCAGTTGAAAGAAGCCCCAGGAATGCAGCACACGTCGTTGGCGCTTGCCTCGAACCGTTATCCGCGTGCGGATGTTCTTGAGATTCTCAAGAGCGATCCCGCGTGCGGTGTCTTGCGCCGTGCTAACAAGGGCTTTGCTGATGCAGTGGTTGGTATCGCGGACAAAGCGCGTCTCACGTTGACTGCGCGTCTTCAAGAGCCGCTTCGCGCTCTTGGTTCCTTTCTGCTGAAGTTTGGCGCGCAAGCGCGAGTAGCGCGCGCGCACGGTGTTGACGTGGGCATGTATCTGCGTCGGGCCGTGGTTGACGATCTCGCCGTCACTCGTAGTAGCGATGTTGATGATGCCCAGATCAACGCCGAGGTAGTCGCTCACCTCATCGGGCGTCGGTTCTGGCGCGTCAACGGTGATGGCGAGAAAGAAGGTGGCGCTGCTGGCGCGGTAGAGCAGGTCACATTGCCCGCGCTTACGAGCGAGCATGCCTTCAGCATAGCGCCCGAAGCGGAAGGGCATCACCGCGCGCCCATCCAGGGTCAGCAGCGAGACGCGATCAGGGCCGGGGAACGCGCAGATGCGCTGGTCATAGACCATCGCACTGTGCGCGCGGAAATGGGGCTGAAGCGTCTTGTCGCGCTTGTAGGCTTCGCTCACTTTGCTGATGGCGCGAATCGTCATCTGCGCCGAGAGGCCAAAGTTCCGCCGGATGTCGTAGTAGACCAGCTTTTGCAGGTCAATCTTGCCCGCGCACTGCTCCGTGAAGGCCACAGCGGCAATCGCGTTGCAGGCGGCGTTGAACTGCTCCAACGTGCGCATGAGGGCGGCATGCTGTCAGGCGTGGGCGCCAGTTTGACGAGCAGGGTTTGTTTCATACAAGCAGTGTAGCGCAATTGAGGGTAGAAGTCAGTGGAACAGGTACGCGCCGCCTGCGGGCGGCGGCGCAATCCACCCCACGCCCACAAGGGACGGCGGCATCCTGCGCCGTTTCGGGTGAGCGCCAACGCGCTGGTTACGCTATACTGAATGAGTAAGCGCGCAACGCGTGAAATAAGGAGGGCGGCGCCCATGACCGCATTCGGGGACACTCCACAGCAGCCACCCACACAGATCTCAGCGGCGCTCATCGCTGCGACGCTGGCGCGGTTCGAGCGCCAACTGACGGTGGCGCAGACGTGGGAGCGCCAGGTCTACGACGAGGTGGCGCAGGCGCGTGCGCACGAGGCGGCGGCGCTTGTGCGTGCGCTGCGCGAGGCTGATGGGCGCACATCCGAGACGCCTGTGGCTGACCTGTCTGCAACAGACAATCAGTCGCTAGATGCGCCCGATGTATACAGTGGATATGCAGAGGCGCTCGACGCTGCGCGCGAGGAGGCATATCAGTGCCGCCGCGCGCTCACCGAATTGCAGCGCGCTGTCACATGGATGACCATCTTCGGAACGCTCGCCGATTGACAGCATGGGCTTTAGGCGCCGCACGGCCACGTTGTTTCAATGCTAGCGGCGAGGCGTTAGCCAGGCGCGGCGCGCAGAAGGGGCTGAGACGATGGCGCATGCGTTGATGGCGACTGTGGCGCTGGTCGCGGGCGATCACTTCGCCGCCACCACCGGCTCTGGCGGGCATGCGCCACTTGCGCCCGCCAACGCGACGGCGCCGACGGGCGCGATCAGCCCGATGGAGGCGCTGCTGGTGGCGTTGGGCGGCTGCCTGGGCATGAGTGTCGCGCCGATCTTGCGCAAGATGCGTCAGCCCGTCACGCGCTACGAGCTTCATGTCAGCGGCGCACTGAGTGAGCGGCTGCCGCGCGTCTTCGAGGCGATCACGGTCGAGCATATCATCGCGGGCGACAGCCTGGACCCGGCCGCCATCGAGCGCGCGCTGGGCCTGGCCGAGACACGCTATTGCGGCGTCAGCGCGATGCTGGGCAAGGCAGTCCCGATCACTCATCACCTCACCATTCGCGCGCCGTAATCGCCCGGCGCCATCCTCCTCGCATGGGATACACTGGCATCTGACGACCAGCCACACGCCATGCCGCGCTGACCAGACCACCAGCGCGAAAGTGAGGATAGACACTGTGCCACACCGACCACACGAGGGACCGCATAAGCCGCAACCACAGCCACAGCAGGAGCATGTCGAGGAGAATGGCCATCACAGCGCCGACGACTACCTGGGTGGCGAGCGCATCCACGCCAACCGCATCGCGCCGGGAATCAGCGCGGCTGACCTGATAGATAGCGCGTTCCAGGCCTATAACGCCGGGCGGCTCAGCGAGGCGGCGCGGCTCTACGCCAGTCGCATGCTCGATCCTGAGCAGGATGTGACGGTCTGCCTCACCATCGCGGGCGCGATGACGCCTGCGGGCGTCGGTGGCAGCATCATCACGCTGATGGAGCGCGGCGCGATTGACTTCATGGTCAGCACGGGCGCCAACCTCTACCACGACATCCACCACGCGCTCAACTTCGCGCTGCATCGCGGCAGTTTCAAGCTCGACGACCCCGAGTTGTATGAGGCGGGCGTCATCCGCATCTACGACATCCTCTTCCGCGATGAGGTGCTGCTCGACACCGATAGCTTCCTGCGCGAGATCTTCAAGACGTTCCCGCAGCGCCCGATGTCTACCGCCGAACTGCACCATCTGATTGGCCAGAAGCTGCTGGAACTGGGCGTGCAGCCGGAGCAGTCGGTGCTGGCGATGGCGGCGCAGTGGAATGTGCCAATCTACACCTCCTCGCCGGGCGATTCCTCCATCGGCATGAACCTGGCCCGTCACCAGCTCGACGGCGGCGCGCTGACGATTGACCCGCTCTACGATGTGCATGAGACAACGGCCATCGTGCAGGCGGCCACGCGCAACGGCGTCATCATCCTGGGCGGCGGCTCGCCGAAGAACTTCTACCTCCAGACGCAGCCGCAACTCTGGGAGGTACTAGGCATCAACAAGGGTGGCCACGACTACTTCATCCAGATCACGCAGGACGCGCCGCACTGGGGCGGCCTCTCTGGCGCGACCCCGTCTGAGGCGGTCTCGTGGGGCAAGATCAAGCCGGAGTTGCTGAGTGATTCGGTCGTGATCTACGCCGATACGACACTGGCCTTCCCGCTGCTGGCGGCCTATGCTATCACACGAGCGCAGCCACGCCAGCGGCGCGAACTCTACGCCCAGCGCGAGCGGATGCTGGCGGAGTTGCGCGCAGCCTATCAGCAGAACGCGGGCCGAGTAATCGAAGGGTGAGAATGCGAAAAACAGGGTCGGAGTGGTAGACTGTTGAGGCGGTCGTTTCCCGATTATTAGCGGCGAGAAAGTGTATGCTCCGTCGAGTTAGCATCAATGGCTACAAGTCTCTCCATAACGTTGAGGTATTCTTCAACGAGAGTCCCCTCACGGTCATCATGGGGCCAAACGCGGCGGGCAAGAGTAACTTGTTCGATGCGCTCGCTCTGTTGAGTCGCATGGCTACGAGCGAGACACTTCAAAAAGCCTTCGAAGCACATCGTGGGACGCCGCTCGAAGCCTTCAGCTATGGCAGCGGCGGCCTCAAAGAACTGCTGGAACATCCAACTGCGGAGTTCACCGTTGAAGTAGACTTTGATCTCTCATCGGACGTGGTCACTACAGTACGGCAGCAGATTGTCCGTATGCGTGAGGGTATCGGTCGTGAGGCGAACCCACTTGAAACGGCTACGCAAGGACGAAATGCTAATGCTAGCGCGCCAAGCGAAACGCTCCAAAAGAATACGGTGGCTGAGACTCGGCTGCGTTACAGCCTGACGGTACAAATCCTCACTGACCAGGGATACCTGCGCGTGCTGGACGAACAACTCACCCCACTTCGTCCACAAGTACGCACAGGTGTTATGCAAGAGGCCGCTCGCAATCGCAATCCCTTCGTTGAGAAGGTCCAGAATGCGCGTGGCGAACCGAAGCTCAGCCTGCGATTGGAGGGTCAGGCCCATCCAACCTATTATGACGTTGGATTGGACCATACCCTACTCTCAACTCCGCTCTACCCACCGCACTATCCACACCTTGTAGCGGCGCGTGAAGAACTATCGCGATGGCGCTTCTACTATCTGGAGCCACGCGCCATGCGTGAACCGTCTCCATTGAAGACCGTCACTACGCTCAGCCCGACGGGCGCTGACCTAGCAGCGTTTTACAATACGTTGAAAGTTGAACGCCCAAGACAATTCGAGTCGGTGCGTCGCAGTCTCAAGGTGCTGATACCCAGCATCGAAACCTTTGATGTCGAGCGGACTCCAGATGGATTCGTGCAGATCGTTGTTCAGGAGAGCGGCATCCAGTTCTCTTCGCGAGTTATCTCTGAGGGTACGCTCCGTGTGTTGGGTCTC
>JAICSR010000341.1 GCA_025936795.1 Ktedonobacterales bacterium
CCTCGGCCGCCGCCTGGTCCACCTGCGCCTCCTGCGGCGCCACAGCCGACGACGGCCATCATGAGCAGGCCAATCCCCATCGCGATCACGACTCGTCGCATCCTCACATCCTCTTCACTCGAATCTTCGCTCATACATTGGGCGCAGGGCGAGCCACTGGCGCATCGGCGTTCGAGACGCAGCAGCGAGCGACCCACGTCAAGAGTGTGGGCGATGAACCAAGCATTTTCGCCGAATGTTGCTGAAGATTCGCTGAAGGTTGTTTCAGTGCAGAGCAGGTGGGGGATGTTGCGGCGGTTCAGCCGCGCATCTCCCTCACCACTCGAAGAGGCGGGCGAGCGCAGCGCGGCTGTGACGCACAATCTGCGGGCTACCATGCGGGCAGGCGGGAGGAGGATGTGGCGCCACTTACGCCTCAGGCGCTCTGCCGATGCTGGAGATAGGTATCGATGGCGTCCTGGATGCCCTTGTAATAGCCGTACAGATGATGAAGTTGGTAGCGAATCTGATCCATGCGTTGCACATCGGCAGGAACGCGCTGGCGTTCCGCCATCAGGTCACTTTCGTGGCGCTCCATCATTCCGCGCAGGCGCTCCGCTCCTGCTCGATAGCCAGCAAGCTCCTGATCGTCGGCAATCGGCGGCTGTGTGGTTTTCATAGCGCCTCCTACGCGATGAGTACGACAACACCCTTGGGCGCGAGGGTCCGAGTCGTCGAAAAGAACGCGAGCCATCCCTGGAAGTCGATCACATCATGGGCAAATTGGATGTCTAACAGGTTCATATCTATACCCTCAGCGCTGTATCGCTGCTCACCTGCAAGCTGATACACTCCTGGCGTCAACACTACCATATCTACATCACCTGGGTCTGTCTTCCGACTGATATAACTGCCGTCGAGTGCAATCTGGTCTGCCAAGCTCAAATGCTGAATAGTCGCCACGCAGAATGCCAGCGCATGGTTGAGCGCCTGTCGCTTCGGTGTTGTGGCTGGAAAGCTGTTGAATATCTCACTCAATGTGGCGCGGTGAATACCTGGGGGAAGAGAGCCATCGGCACGCAATGCAGGTAGCGGCATACTGCTCCTTTCCCAACTCCGCTAAGAGTAGCACATGCGGCCTATGTCATTGATGGCTAGCCAATCGCTCCATCTCCTCCTTCACCACTCAAAGAGGCGGGTGAGCGCGGCGCGGCTGTGGCGCACAATCAGCGGGCTGCCATGCGGGCAGACGGCGGGCGCCTGCGTCGTGGCGAGGTCGACGAGCAGTTGGCGCTGCTCGACCTCACTGAGCGACTGGCCCCGGCGGATGGCTGAGCGACAGGCCAGCGAGACGCAGACGTGATCGAGCCAGTCGTCGCCCTCCTCAGCGGCGTCTTGCGCCAGCGCCTGCGCGAAACCTGCCACGCTCTGCGCCGCGCCCGGCGCGCTGGGCAGCGCCCGCGCCAGGAACGCCGAGCCGCCGAAGGGCTGCAACTCTAGCCCCAGCGTCGCCAGCTCATGCAGCCGCGCCGCGAGCGTCTGCGCCTGGAGCGGTGTCAGCTCGATCAGCAGCGGCTCCAGCAGCAATTGGCCTGGCGCACTGCTCTCCGTCGCATCGGGAACTGCCTCGGCAGTGGCGTGACGACGCGCCAGCAGCCGCTCGTAGAGAATGCGCTCGTGCGCGCGGTGCTGATCGACCAGATAGAGATGTCCCTCCGCCGAGTGCGCCACGATCAGCGCGCCATCGAACTGCCCCAGCGGCTCCAGCGTGGGCAGCGGCGCAGCGGGCGCGTCGTCGTCCCAGCGCAGCGCCTCGATGCGCGCGGAATAGCCGCGTGGCTGCTCGCGCAGGCGCAGGCCACGTCGTCGCCGCGTCGCCGGAAACGTCAGCCGCAGTGGCAGCGTCCCGCCTGCGCCGATCGGCAGCGAGCGCCGCCCAGCGCCTGCAATCTCTACCGGGGTCACGCCCAACGCCTCGTGGGTCAGCCTGCGCAGCGCCGCGCCGATGGACGCCTCGTCGCGCAGCAACGCCTCTAACTTGGCGGGATGGATGTTGGCGTCGAGGCGCTCCGGGGCGACGCTCACCCGCACGATCAGCAGCGGATGGCGTCCTTTGCGCAGAGTCGGACGATAGCCCGCCTCCAGCGCTGCATGCAGCGCGCGATTGGCGAGCGGGCGGCCATTCACGCTCAGATAGACCTGCTCGCGCGTGGGGAAGTGGAACGGGCGCGCCGCCACCGCCCCGCTGATCGTCACATCGGGCAGGTTGTCGAGCCGCGTCGCCTCCAGCGGCAGCAGCGCGCGGGCCAGATCGGCGCCGAAGATGGCGGCGACGGCGCCAGCGAGGTCTGTTCCTGGTGATTGCAGCAGCAGCGCCCCATCGCCGATGAGAATGAAGCGCACGGCGGGATGCGCCAGCGCATAGGCGCGAGCCACCGCCGCGACCCGCGCCGCCTCGTAGCGCGGGCCACGCAGCAGCGCGCGGCGCGCAGGCATCGCATGAAAGAGATCGCGCACGGTCGCTGTAACGCCGCGTGCGCGTGGCGTCCGCTCGCGCGCAATACATGCGCCCTCGCGCAGCGTGATAGCCTCGGCCAGCCCAGCGGCGTCACAGGCGCGGGCCAGCGTCAACCCCGCCACCGTCGCGACGCTGGCCAGCGCCTCGCCACGGAATCCCAGCGTGGTGAGGTGGTCGAGGTCGTCGAGCGTGCGCGCCTTGCTCGTCGTGTGCGGGCGCGCCGCCAGCTCCAGGTCATCGGGCGCGATACCCCAGCCGTCATCGCTGACGCGCAGCAGGCGCAGCCCGCCCTCGCGCATCTCTACGCGCACATCAGTCGCCCCGGCGTCGAGCGCATTGGCGATCAACTCGCGCGCCACCGACGCAGGCCGCTCGATCACCTCGCCCGCCGCGATCCGCTCGATCACCTCCGGCGCGAGCAATCGTACACGCGCTGGCTCATCCGCGCTGGTCGCCATGCGCTAGCCTCGCTCTCGATAGGGATGCGTGGCTGACGGCATGCCCAGGCTGGCCAGCGCCCGCTGTTGTAGCGAGAAGAGCAGATTCAGCGCCTCCAGCGGCGTCACCGCGACGAGGTTGACGCTCGCCAGCGCCAGCGCCAGCTCACGCTCGTCGCCTGCCAGCGGCCCCTCCAGTCGCGCTGGCTGCGCGTCTGCGTCGTCGCGATAGCTGACGGGCGACTCGGCGACCAACATGGACGCATCCAGGCGCTCCCGTAGCAGAGTCGCGGCGCGCGCCGTCACCTCAGCGGGCAGCCCAGCCATGCGCGCCACCTGCACGCCATAACTGTGATCGCTGGCGCCTCTGACCACCCGCCGCAGGAAAATCGCCTGCCCATCGCGCTCGGCCACCTCCATGCGCCAGGCGCCCAGGCGGGGCAGCGTCTCAGCCAGGCGCGCCAGTTCGTGATAGTGCGTGGCGAAGAGCGTGCGCGCGCCCGTGACGGCGCAGAGCCGCTCGATCACCGCCTGCGCGATGGCCAGCCCATCGGCGGAACTGGTGCCGCGTCCCACCTCATCGAGGATGACGAGGCTGCGCGCCGTCGCATGCCGCAGGATGAACGCCGTCTCGACCATCTCCAGCATGAAGGTGCTCAGGCCGCGCGCCAGATCGTCCTCGGCGCCGACCCGCGCGAAGACACGATCTACCAGCCCGATGCGCGCCCGCTGCGCCGGAACAAACGAGCCGATCTGCGCCATCAGCGTAATCAGCGCCACTTGCCGCAGATAGGTGGACTTGCCCGCCATATTCGGCCCGGTCAGCAGCATCGCTCGCATCGGCGCCGTCTCGCTCGCGTCGCTCAGATCATCCAGATGGGTGTCGTTCGGGATGAACTCGGCTCCATCCAGCGTCGCCTCGATGACAGGATGCCGTCCGCCGATGATCTCTAACGCGCTGTCGTCGGCTAGCTCCGGGCGGGTGTAGCGCCGCGCGACGGCGACCTCGGCCAGCGAGAGCCAGCAATCAAGTCGGGCCAGCGCGCCAACCGTGCGCCGCAGCCGCTGATGCGCCTGCCCCAGCTCCGCCAGCAGCGCGGCGTAGAGTTCGCCTTCCAGCGCGGCGATGCGCTCCTCGGCATGCAGCGCCTGCGCCTCGCGCTCCTTCAACTCGGCAGTGACGAAGCGCTCACCCGTAGCGATGGTCTGGCGCCGCTGATAATCGTCTGGTACGCGGTCGAGGTTGGGGCGCGTGACCTCGATATAGTAGCCAAAGACCTTGTTGTAGCCGACTTTGAGCGAGCGAATGCCTGTGCGCTCACGCTCCGCGCCCTCCAGCGCGGCGATCCAGCGGCGCGTCTCACTAGCCGCGCCGACCATCTCATCCAGCGCAGCGGAGTAGCCGGGGCGCAAGCGGCGGCCCGTCGCCGCGCTGGGGGCCGTTACCGCCCGCTCGATCAGGTCGCGCAGATCGGCGCACGGGTCTATCTCCGCGCGCGCCTCAGCGAGCGCCGCCGCCTGGCAACCCGCTAGCGCCTCGCTGACGGCGGGCGCTCGTCCCAGCCCACTCGCTAGCGCGAGCAGTTCGCGCGGCACAGCGGC
>JAICSR010000349.1 GCA_025936795.1 Ktedonobacterales bacterium
GTCGCGCTCCAAGCTGCAGCGTGGCCTGGCGCTGCTGCGTCATGCGCGCTGGGCGCTCGATGGCTATACACCGCTGGCAGCGCTCGTGCGGCATATCGTGCGGCGACGCCTGCGCGATCTGCTCTGGGCGCAGCGGCTCGTACTTGAGAAGGGCGACGCCGACGCCATCCACGATATGCGCGTGGCCACCCGGCGAATTCGTACCACGCTGCAAGCCGTCGAGGGCGCTGAGGTCTTCGACGACAAGACGCTGCGCTCGCTGCGCCATCGGCTGAGCGCCGTCGCCGATGTGCTGGGCGAGACGCGCGATCTCGATGTGTTCCTCAAGCGGGTCAGGGAGTGGGTTGGCTCCGATCTGGAGCGCGAGCGTGACCTGGAGCCGCTCCGCAACCTGCTCGCCGCCCGCCGTCTGGCGAATTATGAGCGGTTGGCGAAGCGCCTGAATACACACAAGCATGCGCGCCTGATCGCCGACCTGGAGCGCTTCACCTGCGCGCCTGCGCAGCTACCACAGGGCTTGGCGTGCGCTCTGACGCGCGACTACATCGGCAGTGTCCTCTGGCCGCGCTACGAGCGTGTGCTGCGCTTTGAGACGGTTGTCGCCGACGCCAGGTCGCCAATGCTGCATCAGCTACGCATCGCCTGCAAGCGTTTGCGCTATGCGCTTGAGATTTTCGCGGCCCCGCTCGGCAATAGCGTGGCGCCCGTGCGCAAGGCGCTGGTGGCGGCGCAGTCCCATCTGGGCGATGTGCAAGACCTGACAGTGGCGCTCAAGCTCGTCGCGAAGCTCAGCCAGGCCAACCCCGCGAACATGGGGCTACAGGCCTATCATGAGGCGCTGCATGCGGAGCGGCGCCAGTTGATTGCGCAAGTGGATGAGGTGTGGGAGCCGTTGCGCTCGCAGCGTCTGCGCGATGCGCTGAGCCAGGCGATTGCGGCGCTCTAATCCGCCAGACCCGCAGCGCTGGCGCCTTCTGTTTCCCGGGCGATTTTCCCCGCATGCATCGCTCAGGTGTCGCTCATGTGTCCCGCGCAGGTCGCCTGCTGACTTGCTGTGGCACAAGCCTTGCGTTTCACCCACGTAGACGCGCCTGCGCGGCGAACTTGAGCGCCAGGCGAGGCAGGCGAAAAGGGCAGACGGGGGAAACGCTGTGAGCCGGTTTGATCAATACAGTGTGGACGCGCGCCGATCACTTGGACAGGCGCGTGATATAGCGCTTCGGTTGCAGCATCGCGCCATTGGCGGTGAGCACATTCTGTGCGGCATCGTCGAGGCGTGTGACCCTGGCGTGATGGAACTGCTGAATAACCTGGGCGTGAGCGCCGCGCGGTTGCAACAGGCGCTCGAATACATCATGGGCCGCGGCATGCATGGCTCCATTCCCGAGCCGACGCTGCGTCCTGAGGCGAAGCAGGCGCTCGCGGACGCTGAGGCCGAGGCCAACGCTGAGAGCGCCGTTGAAGTGACCTCCATCCACCTGCTGCTGGGGCTGCTACACAACTCAGAAGGCATCGCATCGGTCGCGCTGGAGAGCTTCGGGGTCACCTATGAACGCGCCAAAGCGCAGTCCAGACTGATCCACGCCAGCGGTGATCGCGGGTCATTCGCCCTCGCGCATGCGGCGCGCTATCGCATGACGCCGACGCTCAATCTGGTCAGCCGCGACCTGACCTCGGCGGCCCTGGCTGGCGAGCTTGACCCGATGATTGGACGCGAGAGCGAGCTGACCCAGGTGATGCAGACGCTGACCCGCCGCCGCAAGAATAATCCGGTGCTGGTGGGCGCCGCTGGCGTGGGCAAGACCTCCATCGCCGAGGGATTGGCGCAATGCATTGTGGCAGGCGAGGCGCCGGAGATGCTGCGTGATAAGCGCATTGTCTCGCTGGATGTTGGCTTGCTGACGATTGGCACCAAATATCGCGGCGACTTCGAGGAGCGGCTCAAAGCGGTCGTGGATGAGCTGCTCAAGTCGCAGAACGTCATCCTGTTCATTGACGAGCTTCAGTCGCTGCTCGGCGTTGGCGGAGCGGAAGGCTCGATTGACGCGGCCAATCTCTTCAAGCCCATTCTGGCGCGTGGTGAGATTCAGGTCGTTGGCGCCGCGACTCAGGACGACTTCAAGAAGATCATGGACCGCGATGCGGCGCTGGAGCGACGATTCCAACCGATTACCGTGCCTGAGGCGACGATTGACGAGACGATTCAGATTCTGACGGGCCTGCGCTCGCGCTATGAGCACTACCATCATGTACGCGTGTCTGATGAGGCGGTCGTCGCGGCGGCGCGACTCTCGGAACGCTACATTCAGGATCGCTCGCTGCCCGACAAGGCGGTGGACCTGATGGATGAGGCGGCTGCGCGGCTGCGCGTGGCGCGCTCGGTTGCGCCGAAGGAGACGGGCGCGCTGCGCGATGAACTGGAGCGCTTGCACGAAGCCAAACTACAGGCCGTGCGTGAGCGCCAGTTCCCGACGGCGGCGGATCTACGTGACCGCGAGTCTGAGGTACGTGAACACATCGCGCAGGTGGAGGTTGACTGGACGCAGACGCGCACACAGAACGAGCCAACCCTCACGGCGCAAGACATCGCCGAGGTGGTCGCCCGCTGGACGGGCATCCCGACGGTCACGTCGAGCTTCGAGGAGTCAGAGCGGCTGTTGAATCTGGGCGAGACGCTGCAGAAGCGTGTGATTGGGCAGGATGAAGCGGTGATGGCGGTGGCGCGGGCCGTGCGGCGCGGACGTGTGGATATGCGTGACCGACGACGGCCCATCGGGTCATTCATCTTCGCTGGCCCCACGGGTGTCGGCAAGACGGAGCTTGCCCGCGCGCTGGCCGAGGCGCTCTTCGGCTCCGAGGATGCGATGCTCAAACTCGATATGTCTGAGTTCATGGAGCGGCACACGGCTGCGCGGCTGGTCGGGGCGCCTCCTGGCTACGTTGGCTACGACCAGGCAGGTCAGTTGACTGAGGCGGTACGGCGACGACCGTACAGCATCGTCCTGTTCGATGAGATCGAGAAGGCGCATCCGCAGGTCTACGACATGTTGTTGCAGATTCTCGAAGATGGCACACTTTCTGACGCCAAGGGGCGCAAAGTAGATTTCAAGAACACCATCATCATCATGACGACCAACCTGGGGTCGGAGGGCCTGCGCCATCGCACAGGCATCGGTTTCCAGACGCGGTCGGATGACGAGGCGATGGACGACGCGATGCGCAAGATCGTGCTGCCAGAGATCGAGCGAGCGTTCCGTCCGGAATTCCTCAATCGGCTGGACGACATCATCCTGTTCCACCCATTGACGACCCGTGAGGCGCACCGCATCCTGGGGCTGTTGCTGCAGCAGATCGAGCAGCGGCTCGCCGCCCAGAAGATCGGTTTGCAGGTGACGGAGAGCGCGCAGGACCTCATCATCAGCCGTGGATTCAATGCGGAGTACGGCGCGCGGTCACTGCGGCGCGAGGCGCAGGCGCGCATCGAGGATGTGCTGGCGGAGGCGCTGCTGACCGGCCAGGTGAGTGAGGGTGATGAGGTTGTGCTTGACCTGAGCGACGAGCCAGACAGTCTGGAGGCGCGCATCGCCACGCCGAGCAGCCCACTACGCCTGGCAGGAACCAGCGAGACCGGCAGGCAAATGTTGCACTAGCGCACAATCTCCCACCGACTATGCGCCATCACCCGACGCCCGCCCTGTTCACCAAACGTGAACAGGGCGGGCGTCGTTTTTGTCGGTAATTTCCTATAGTCGTCGGCTATTGTCCGGAGAGGCGGGAGAAATCCGATAAGGCGAGAGATGGGCGAGAGAAACATGGAGCCGTCAGGCGCCGAGACTGAACACGAGTTCGGCAGTGGTCGCGGGCAGCGAGACACGAATGGCGCCTGGCTGTGGGGTGGCGGCGAATCCTCCATGCCAGATCGCGCGCTCCACCGAGGCGAGGCCAGGCGCGCTGACCTGCACGCTCATCACCGTGTCGGCGCCGGTTGCCAGCGCCACCTCCACCGATGAGCGGACGGGTTCGATGAGGTGTATCCACTCGCTGCCCTGCGCCAGCGGATAGATGATGGACGACGTATCCGTTGCGCCTGGCGAGCCTGAAGATGGAGCTGGCGTGAACGCATAGGCGCGCTCGTAGCGCTTGCGCAGCGATGCGAGATCGGTCGAGCGCAGCGTGACGCCGACGAGTCGATTGGCGCCATTTGCATGCGGAGTCCGCGTGTCGGCGCCCGCCAGCTCGCGCTGATGCTGTTCGCCTGAACTATCGTGCTGGATGAGGAACGGCAGCGGAAACGCGGCGGTCCAGAGGTCATCTGAGCCGACCGTCACGACCTGCCAGCTCCGTGCAGAGCCATCTGGCGCGACGAGCCGCCCCGCCGAGGGTCCGCGCGCATCCACGCCACGCTGGCGCATCGCCTGCGCCTCCGCTGCGATGTCGTCCGA
>JAICSR010000418.1 GCA_025936795.1 Ktedonobacterales bacterium
GGCAGGGATGGTCGTCCCCACGCTCGTGGGGGGGTGAACCGGTGAGCATTGCGCAGGCGCAGGCGGGTGTGACGTCGTCCCCACGCTCGTGGGGGTGAACCGGCGCTAGTCCGTTTCAGCGTCAGTGACGCGACCGTCGTCCCCACGCTCGGGGGGGTGAACCGCGCCATCTGCAACGTCTCGCGGCGCGTGACGAGACTCCGCTATGCCTGCAGTTAAGACATCGCCACTTACCCGTTACTCAACTCATCGTCAGCCGAGGCTTTTGACCACATCACTGGCCACGTCACCGGGCAACGCCTACTACGCTCGACGCACGCTCATGAACGAGAAATGCGTTCTGGTCGGGCTTCGCAGGGCACAGGCGAACGACTATTATCGTCAGCAAACAGGTAGAGGCAAGTGCTATACTGACGACCGAAACGTCAGTGAAAGAGGTACTAGCCCAGATGACCATCCCACAGCCCATTCATGCCCCAGACAATCAGCGCGTGCTCGTGTGTGTCGCCTGGCCCTACGCCAAGACCAGCACACACGTTGGCCAGATTGTCGGCTCATTCCTGCCAGGCGACATCTTCGCCCGCTATCACCGGCTCGCGGGGCATGAGGTCTTGATGGTCTCCGGCAGCGACGCACACGGCACGCCGATCACGGTAGACGCCGACAAGGAGGGTATCGCGCCTGGCGAGCTTGCCGCGCGCTACCATGCGCAGATCGTGGATGTGCTCGATGCGCTGGGTATCTCGTTTGACTGCTACACCATCACGACGACCGAGAACCATTATCGGGTCACACAGGATGTCTTCCTGCGTCTGTTGGAGAACGGCTACATCTTCAAGGACGCGATGGAGTCGCCCTACTGTCCGACTGACCGCCGCTATCTGCCCGACCGCTACATCCTGGGAACCTGCCCCTACTGTGGCTTCACCGATGCGCGCGGCGACCAGTGCGACAACTGCGGGCGCACGCTCGACCCCATCCAGCTGATTGACCCACGCTGCCGTATCTGTGGCAGCCTGACCAGCAAGATCGAGATTCGCACGACCGAGCACTTTTTTCTCGACCTGCCGAAGTTCTCGGAACCGCTCGTGGTCTGGCTGGAGCGGAATCGCGGTCACTGGCGTCCCAGTGTCACGAACTTTGCACTCAACTGGATCAAAGAGGGGCTGCGTCCGCGCGCCATCACCCGCGATCTGGATTGGGGAGTGCCGATTCCGCTGCCCGGCTATGAGGGCAAGCGCATCTACGTCTGGTTCGACGCCGTGATCGGCTATCTCTCCGCCAGCATCGAGTGGGCGCAACGCCAGGGTCAGCCAGACGCCTGGAAACGCTGGTGGGAGCTGGACGCCGACACCCAGGAGCCAGCGCGTGGCTACTACTTCATCGGCAAAGACAACATCCCCTTCCACACGATCATCTGGCCCGCGATGCTGATGGGCTACGGCAACCTCGCGCTGCCCTACGACGTGCCAGCCAACGAATTCATGCAGATGGGCGGCCAGAAGGCATCGAGCAGCCGGGGCAACGTGATCTGGACACGCGACGTGCTGGACCAGTACGGCGCTGACCCACTGCGCTACTACCTCGCGGCCTCGATGCCGGAAACGCGCGACACGGAGTTCACCTATGATGAGCTGGTGCGCCGCAACAACGACGAACTGGTCGCCGCCTACGGCAACGCCGCCCACCGCGTGCTGACCTTCGCCCAGCGCAATTTCGAGGGCAAGGTTCCGGAACCGGGCGCGCTGACGCCAGCCGACGAGGCGATGCTCGCGACCATCGAACATGGCTTCAGCGCCGTGGCGGCGGCCATCGAGGCGGTGCGCCTGCGCGACGGGCTGAACGAGGCGATGAACGTCGCCCGTGCAGCCAATCGCTACCTCGATGAGCAGGCGCCGTGGAAGACGATCAAGACTGACCGTGAGGCTGCTGCGCGCGCCGTCTGGACGATGCTCCAGGCGCTCAATGGCCTTAAGCTGCTCTTTGCGCCCTACACGCCCTTTTCCTCGCAGAAGTTGCACACGTTGCTAGGCTTCGATGGCGAGGTGACGGACTGCGGCTGGGCGCCTGCGGCTGTGCCAGCGGGGCAAACGCTGCCCGCGCCAACTCCACTCTTCGCCAAATTCGACGCGCCTGGCAGCGAACACGCCGTCGCGGGCTAATCGCGGCGCCAGCGCATCCCAAATCGCCGCCGAGCAGTCCATTGCAGATGCGCTCGGCGGCGAACCTTTCTCTGCCACCCTCCAGGCGGCAAGCCCGTGCGGCGCCACCCGCGCGTTCTGCTTTGCGCGCCAACCGCACGGCGCCGTCCGGATGAAGCGGGCGAATATGCAGCAGACGATGGCGGTTTCACCCCCTCAGCGCGTATCATCGTAGCAGTGACGGTGTGGCGGCGCTGGCTGCGAAATATCCCCAGACGCCGCCCTACAAGCGCGCGCTGCCTCACTGGCGAAGGCGCGATGGAGAGGGGAAAACACAGCTATGCGAGCTATGCGACGCATCGCGATTCTGGCCGAAGGCAGCTTTGGACCATTCTCCGCCAAGACAGCCGTTGGCGTCATGCGGTACAGCCCCGACACCGTCGTCGCTATCGTGGATAGCGCGCACGCAGGCGAGACCGCCGATCAGGTACTTGGCGGCGACCTCGGCAAGGGCGTGCCAGTGGTGGCCGATGTGGCAGAGGCGCTCGCCTACCAGCCCGACACGTTGCTGATCGGTATCGCCCCGATTGGGGGCAAACTTCCAGACGAATGGCGGCCCGGCATCTTGCGCGCCATCGAGGCCGGGCTGACCATCGTCAGCGGGCTGCACGTCTTCATCGGTGACGACCCAGAGCTTGCCGAGGCCGCCAAAGCGCACAACGCCACCATCTGGGATGTGCGCCGCCCGCCCGACGCCCTCGCGCAACGCATCCGCGAAGGGACGCCGCATCGCGCCGGCAGCCACACCGTCTACTTCTGTGGCACGGATTGCAACGTCGGCAAGATGACCGCCTCGTTCGAGTTGTGGCGTGAGGCGCAGCGACGCGGCCTCTCAGCCGGGTTCGCCGCCACCGGCCAGACGGGTATCATGATCTCCGGCGAGGGCATTCCCGCAGACCGCTTCATCGCCGACTTCCTCTCAGGCGCGGTCGAAGCGATGACGGTAGACTTCGCCGAGCGCTACGACTGGGTCTTTGTCGAAGGGCAAGGCTCACTCACGCATCCCGCGTACTCTGCGGTGACGCTCGGTCTGGTGCATGGCTCTGCGCCCGACCTGCTGATCTTGTGCCACCAGCCAGGGCGCACAGCCGTTCATGGCTACGAGGATACTCCGCTGCCCACGCTCGCACAGGCGCGCGACATCTATGAAGCCGCCGCTGGCTGGCTCAAGCCCGCGCCCGTCGTCGCCGTCGCGCTCAACACCTATCTGATGCCCGAAGACGAGGCGCAGGCGGCCATCGAGGAGGCGCAGCGCGAGACAGGCCTGCCTACCTCCGACCCGGTGCGCTTTGGCGCGGGCGCGCTGCTCGACGCGCTGCTGGCGCAC
>JAICSR010000529.1 GCA_025936795.1 Ktedonobacterales bacterium
GGCGAAGACTGGCTATCGTTCTACTACCGCGATCTGGCGGGCTATTTGCAGCGCACGGGCGACATCCACGCGCCGCTGCGCGCGGCCTACTCGCGCACGACCGACCCGAACTGCAGTGGGCGCAATATGCCATCGCACTACAGCGACCGCCAGCATCACATCCTGCCGACGGTCAGCGAGGTATCCGGCCTGGCGCCGTTCGCCGCTGGGGTGGGCTGGGCGTTCAAGCGTGACAACTCCAACCGCGTGATCGCGTTCTTCACCGGTGATGGCGGCGCGGCCACCAACGATTTCAATGTGATGCTGCGGGCGGCGACCGTGCACAAGCTGCCTGTGCTGATCGTCGTGGCGAACAACCACTGGGCGATCATGACCGAGCAGCAGGCGCAGTGGGCGGGCGACCTCACCGCACAGGCCCGTGCGATGGACGCCATCGCGGTGGATGTGGACGGCGTGGACCCACTCGCCACCTATGACGCGACTCGCCAGATCGTCGCTCGGCTGCGTGGCGGCGAAGGCCCAGCGCTCATGCACCTGCACGTGGGCCTGCTCGATGCGCACTCCAGCAGCACCGACATTCGCCGCTATCGCACGCGCGAGGAGATCGAGGAGACGACGCGCACCAAAGACCCGGTGAAGCGGCTGGCCGAGACGCTGCTGGCGCAGGGGCGGCTGAGCGAGGCCGATCTGGAGCGCATGCGCGACGAGGTGAAGGACGCGATTGACAACGCTGAGGCGCAGGTGCTCACCGAGCCAGAGATTCCCGCTGAGCGCGTGACCGAGCGCATCATTGCGATTCCGTCCTGGCAGCCGTCGGGGAACGTTGGCGCGAAGCAGCGCAAGACGATGATCGAGGCGCTCAATGATGGCCTGGTCGAGATCGTCAAGCGTGACCCAGGCTTCTTCGTCTACGGGCAGGATGTCGGCAGCGCGACCGGTGGCGTCTTCAATGTGACGCAGCGGCTGGCGAAGGAGTATCCGGGAACCGCGATCAGCAGCGCGCTGAACGAGCAGCTCATCGCGGGCGTCACGGCAGGCTGTGGCATGGCCGACGAGCGGGCGCGCTGCGGCGAGGTGCAGTTCGTCGACTATCACCAGTCGGCGACGCAGACGATTCGCCTGGGCGCGCGCATGTACTATCAGTCCTACGGCGACTGGAACTGCCCGGTGATCTGGCGCATGAAGTCTGGCTCTGGCGGCGGCGGCCCAATCTCGGATAGCGGCGCAGCGGGCGGCGGCGGCTTCGGCCACTCGAACGCAGGCGAGCAGTGGTTTACCAACGTGCCGGGCCTCATCACGATCTGCCCATCGAATCCCTACGATGCGAAGGGTCTGCTGCTCCAGGCGTCGCTCTCGCAGTCGCCAGTCGTCTTCCTGGAACGCGGTCGCCTCTATCGCGCCGATGAGCCACGCGCGCACAAGGACGGCGAGGTCATCGCCGAGCTTGCCGACCTGTGGCAGGCGCCAGAGGGCTACTATACCGAGCCGATTGGCAAGGCGCGGCGCATTCGCATCGGGCAGGGCGAGCCATTTGCGACGATTGTCAGCTGGGGAACCATGCTGCTGGAGTCGGCCATCGCCGCCAAACGCTTCACTTTGGCGGGTGGGCCAGCGGTGGATGTGATTGACCTGCGCACGCTGGCGCCATGGGATGAGGAAGCGGTCGCGGCCTCGGTGCGCGAGACGGGCCGGGCGATTGTCGTGACGGAGGAGCCAGACCTGACGAGCTTCGGGCGGCACATCCATTCATGGATTGCCCAGAACTGCTTCTGGCAGCTCGACAATCCGCCGAGCCTGATTACCGCTATCGCGGCGCCCTCCGCACCCTACAATGGTCCGGAGGAGACGGCGTTCTTCCCCTCCGCTACGCATATCGAGCGAGCGCTGGAACAGTTCACGCGCGAGTAGCGATCCTTTCTACGCTGCGAGGCTCTTCCGGATGGGAGGGCCTCGTTTGTTTCGCTGCGCTGGATGCGGCGCGTTGATCTGGCGTGACTATTCGGCAAGTGGAATACCCTCTCGCGACTTTCCAGGTGACGCACCAACAAACGAGCGAGCGGTGGTGATGTGGCGCCCCGCGTGCGCGCGCATCACGCAATCCGCTTGTACGCCCGCATGGCGAAGGCGTACGCCACCACGGTAATTCCGACGCACCAGGCAAGGGCAATCCAGATCTCGTTCCCGATCGGTTGCGAGTTCAGCAGGGAACGCACCGCATCAACGATGGAGGTTACGGGCTGGTTCTCCGCGAACACGCGGACGACCGGGGGCATTGTCGCGGTCGGGACGAACGCAGAGCTAATGAACGGCAGGAAGATGAGCGGGTACGAGAAC